>DGXE01000037.1:246-9199 GCA_002395525.1 Ruminococcus sp. UBA4240 | reverse complement strand
AAGGCTCCCGCTTTCAAGGCAGGCAAGGCTCTCAAGGATGCTGTTGATACCAAGGATACCAAGAAGAAGAAGAAGTAAGTCATTCTTTCTTATGGATAGGATGCCGTGCCGAAAGGCACGGCATTACACTTGTTAGAAGCAAGAAGTGAGAGGCAAGAGGCAGGATAGGCTGACGGAGAGTTCCTTGCTCTTCACCTCCGGCTGCTTTATGTTATGCAAAAGCGAGACGTTTGCGGCTACAGAAAAAACAAGGCTATATGGTCATCATATCTTTACTCTTGCTTCTTGCCCCTTGCTTCTTGCTTCTGATAACGGAGTTATTATGCGACTGGACAAATATCTAAAGGTCACCCGCCTTATCAAGAGGCGGACTGTGGCGAATGAAGCCTGCGATGCAGGGAGAGTCACCCTCAACGGGAAGGTGGCAAGGGCATCCGCAGAGGTGAAGGCCGGGGATGAGATCGGCATCACTCTGGGTACAAAGACTGTTACGGTGCGGGTGCTGAGCGTGAACGAATACGCCAGCAAGGAAAATGCGGCGGATCAGTACACTGTCATAGGTCAGACAGATGCCGCCCCTTCGGTGTGAATAGGCTTTGCACAGATGCACAGACCCTGTACCGGGGCAATAGTCCAACACTGTCACTCTGCTGTTAATATTCTTGTAAAAATAACCATGAATAAGGGCGTTTTTCTGTGCTTTTTGTGGTCATTATTCTATGAAATCAACCGTTGTTAAAAATTAGATTAAAAATAGATGTGTAAATAGCGGTAAAATCTAATGGAAATTTGTGCAAAATAACTATTTTTGTGATAGGTTACCAAAAAACCATTGACTTTTTTGTAATTCGGTTGTATATTATTTTTTAGCGAAAACGTTTAAACACTTTTGTGTGCAAGGTATGCACAGGAGGAAGATAGACAGACTTACAGGGTTGGGTGGTTCGGTGGTATCCATAAAGGACATTGCTGCACAGAGCGGCTTTTCTATTGCGACTGTGAGTAAGGCACTCAACGACCATAAGGATGTAAGCGTTCCCACCAAGCAGCTCATAAGAGAGACGGCGGCAAGGCTGGGATATTTCCCCAATGCGCAGGCACGTGCTCTGAAGACCAACAGGACCTACAATATCGGGGTCGTGTTCAACGAAAGGACAACATGCGGCCTGGAGCAGAACTACTTTGCATCCATACTCAACAGCTTCAAGAAGCAGGTCGAGAAACTGGGCTATGATATCACCTTTATCAGCCCCAACATCGGCAGCAGGCAGATGACGCTGTATGAGCACTGCCTTTACAGGAGCGTTGACGGCGTTTTTGTAGTATGTGTGGATGACTACATATACGATGCCCTTGAGGAGCTTCTGCAGAGCGACCTTCCCATGATATGCCTTGACTACGAGTTCAAGGGGCACGGGTCGGTGCTTTCGGACAACTACACGGGTATGTGTGATCTGACAGAATATATCATAAACAACGGACATAAGGAAATTGCGTATATTTACGGCGATGCCTCTGAGGTGACTCAGACAAGGGTGACCGCTTTCAGGGATACCCTGGCACGCCTTAATATAACCATCAGGGAGGAATTTCTTCTCCGCGGGCAATACCACGATGCGGCAACTGCCGGGACTCTGGTAAGACAGGTCATGAATTGCAGCATCAGACCTACCTGTATTATATTGCCGGACGATTTTGCAGCAATCGGAGCAATGAATACACTGGAGGAAATGGGGTATTCCATTCCGGATGATGTGTCGATAGCGGGCTATGACGGCATCATGCTGTCACAGGTCATAAGACCAAGGCTTGCTACCATACGTCAGAACACCGCAAAACTGGGAGAGACTGCGGCAAAGAAACTTGTTTCTCTGATAAACAAAGACCCCTCGGCTGATATTTCGACAGTAGTTATACAAGGCGAGCTCATCGAAGGGGCGTCAGTTGCAAAAATGCACTGATCTCTCAAGCTATTATATTCCATAGGGGAATATAATATATTTTAAGGAGGAAAAGTCAAATGAAGAGTTTAAAGAAGACACTTGCTATGGTAGCATGCGTAGCAATGGCTGGTTCTGTAATGACCGCTTGCGGCGGTAACACAGCTACAGATACAGCATCCACAACAGCTGCTGCAGGCGGCGACGCTGCCGAGACAACTGCTGCTGCTGCTGAGGGCGGTGACGCTGCTGAGACAGAGGCTCCCGCTGATGACGCTGCTGCTGAAACAGAGGCTCCCGCTGCTTCTGATGCAAGCACAGACAAGCTCACTGTTCTTTGCTGGAACACTGACGACATCAATCCCATGATCACTACTTTCTGCGCAGTTACCGGTCACTCCGCTGATGAGTTCAACGTTAACTCCTTCGGCTGCGGCGGCGGCGAGGCAGCAGAAAACTATGATGCATATCTTTCCGATACTTCCAACGATGCTGATATCATGTTCGTAGAAGCTGACTGGGCTCTCAAGTACATCAACGACAACTCTGCTGAGACCGGTACCAAGCCTCTGGCTGACCTGGGCGTTACTTCCGACTACAGCGACCTCTACGGCTACACTGTTGAGATCGGTAAGTCCACCGTTGACGGCGCACAGAAGGGTCTTTCATGGCAGGCTGCAGCAGGCGGCTTCTGCTACAGAGAAGACCTCGCTGAGAAGTATCTCGGCGTTACAGATCCTGATTCCTTCCAGGCTCTCGTTTCTGACTGGAACGGCTTCATGGATACTGCTGCAAAGGTTAAGGAAGCTTCCGGCGGCACTACTGCTCTGACCTCCACTCTCGGCGGCGTATGGCAGGTATTCTCCGCAGGCAGATCCACTCCTTGGGTAGTTGACAACAAGCTCACCCTGGATGACACTGCTAAGGACTACATCGCAAAGGCTAAGACCATGTACGATGAAGGCTATGTAGTTAAGGATCTTGCTCAGTGGTCCACTGACTGGTATTCTGCAGGCCAGACTGACCAGACTATGGGTTACTTCGTATCCACTTGGGGCTTCGGCGATGCTATCCTCACTCAGGCAGCAGGCGGCGAAGGCGGCGCAACCTACGGCAAGTGGAAGGTTGTAGTTGGTCCTCAGGCATTCTTCTGGGGCGGCACATGGATGACTGCTGCTAACAGAAACAACAACCCTGACCTCACCAAGGAATTCATCGAGTTCTTCACTACCAACACCGAAGGTGCTAAGCAGTATGCACTCGACAAGGGCGAGTATGTTTCCAACAAGGCTGCTATGGAGCAGGTTCTGAACTCCAGCGACTATGAGGGTCTCGGCGTTCTGGGCGGCCAGAACCACTTCCAGGTTCTCAACGTTGTTGCTGACCAGATCAACATGAGCGGCGCTATCACTCCTTACGACAGCACTGTTAAGACTGCGTTCAACGACGCTGTTACACATTACTGCCAGGGCAACACAGCTGATGAGGCTGCTTGCATCGACGAGTTCGTTGATACCGTTGCTTCTTCTCTCCCTGACCTCGACTACAGCAACTTTGATTGATTGTTAGCGGTCAACTGAACAGTTAGCATGTTTGGGGCAGGCTCAGCCTGCCCCATATATGTAACTTTACCTTTTATTTTGGGGGGAGAATTTGATGAAACATAAAACCATTAGCTATGCCAAGTTCGGATATCTGTTCATTCTTCCGTTCTTCATAGTATATCTTTTCTTTCAGGTCTATCCTCTTTTCTACACCTTCTACCTCAGCACCCAGTCCAACGGCTCACAGACTACTTCGAGCGTAGGTCTTGACAACTTCAAGATCATCCTTTCGGGTACTCCTATCATTGATGAGGCAAAGACAGCTGAGAACAAGGCAAACGGTGATGACACCATCGCCTACAAGGTGCAGAAGCGTTCTTCGGAATCGACTATGAAGGATTTCAGACGTGTTCTGGGCAATACCTTCCTTCTCTGGATAGGCAACTTCATTCCGCAGATTATCATTTCACTATTACTGGCAGCATGGTTTACTGACGCTTATCTCAAAATAAAGGGCAAAGGCTTCTACAAGATCGTAATGTATATGCCGAATATCATCACGGCGGCATCGGTTGCGGCGCTGTTCGTTATGCTCTTCTCCGACTCAAAG
This sequence comes from Ruminococcus sp. UBA4240, assembly GCA_002395525.1. Classification (GTDB taxonomy): domain Bacteria; phylum Bacillota; class Clostridia; order Oscillospirales; family Ruminococcaceae; genus Huintestinicola. Next base: position 5,105 of record DGXE01000037.1, on the reverse strand, counting down.
CTTGGTGCCATCAACTCCTGGCTTGCAAACCACGGCTACGAGGTAGTTCCCTTTGTATCAGGCAAGACTCAGTCAAGAGTAATGATCATGATCATCCAGACCTGGATGTGGTTCGGCAATACTACCATCATGCTCATGTCCGGTATCATGGGCATCAACCCCTCGCTGTTTGAGGCTGCAAACATTGACGGCGCATCTCCCAGACAGCAGTTCTTCCGCATAACACTCCCTCTGCTCCGTCCTATTCTGCTCTACACCGTTGTTACATCCATGATCGGCGGTCTGCAGATGTACGATATGCCCGCTCTCTACAACATGGGCACATCCCAGAACAGATACACAGAGACTATTGCGGTGTACATCTTCAATAACTTCCACAACTCTATGGCTCCTAACCTGGGCTATTCTGCTGCGGCATCCGTTATACTGTTCTTCATCACTGCGATCCTTGGCGCCATCGCATTCAGGGTCAACAATGAGGATGGGGATCAAAAGGTCAGAAAGGGCAATCAGGCTCTTAAGATCAAGCTGGGAGGTAATTGATCATGCCGGAAAAAACAAGAAGCAATTCGGGCATGATTATGGCCCGTACAATAGCTGTTACAGTTGTATTAGTACTCCTTACCATATTTGCACTGGTGCCCATCTGGGTGCTGGTGGTAAATGCCACAAGGTCTTCTGTTGACATCACAGGTAAGGGCGTAAGCCTTATACCCGGTCTCAATTTCATTGAGAACATCAAGACCCTTTCCTCCTGGACAAGCGAAGGCAAGGTTGAATTCAATGCATTCAGAGGCTACATAAACAGTGGTGTCATCTCACTGTGTGCCACCGGTCTTACAGTGCTGTTCTCCGTTATGACAGCATACGGTCTGGTAGTCTACGACTTCAAGCTGAGGAAGGTAGCCTATACTATCATCATCGCAGTTATGATGGTGCCTGTACAGGTAACATCCGTAGGTTTCTACAAGTTCATGCTCAGCATCGGGCTTACCGATACCTACTGGCCCCTTATCATACCTGCAATTGCAGCACCTGCGATAGTATTCTTCATGAGACAGTCCATGAAATCCACCTTCCCTCTTGAGATAGTGGAGGCAGCCCGTATAGACGGCTGCGGCGAATACAGGACCTTCTTCACCATAGGCATCCCCATGATGAAGCCTGCTATCGCAGTTCAGGCAATATTTGCCTTCGTTGCAAACTGGAACAATTACTATACACCGTCCATGATACTCATTTCCAGAAAGAGGACACAGCTTACTCTCCCCATGATGGTAAACACCATCGTATCCAATGATAAGCTGGCTGACTACGGTGCAAAGTACCTTGCTATCATGCTTTCAATCATTCCCGTTGTTATCGTGTACTTCATCTTCTCCAAGTTCATTGTTGAAGGTGTTGCACTGGGCGGCGTAAAGGAATGATCATGCCTCTTCTCACTCCGGTGTGAGTGACAGGGACAACAACATTAACCAAAAAGCAGATACTTCTTCGGAGGTATCTGCTTTTTTAGAAGCAAGAAGCAAGAGGCAAGATGAGAAGCAAGAAGCAGGAAGCAAGATCAGAAGTAAGATCAGAGAAAGGAAGAGGAATGAGAGGGAGAGGAAAGAGCGGAAAGAAAAAGAATTAGGACGTTCACAATAAATTTACAAATGAATGTGGCATGGCTATTGACAAAATCTGTTTTTGTGATATAATGTAAAGGTAATTTGCTTTACAGCCTTGGGGGGGTGTGGATCATGGCAGGAGAAAAGGATCTCCACATGGCATTGTTATACGACTACTACGGGGATCTGCTGACAGAAAAGCAGAAGGACGTTATAGACCTGTACTACAATGAGGATCTTTCCCTTGCGGAAATAGCCGAGCACTCCGGGATAACAAGGCAGGGCGTTCATGATTCCATCAGACGTGCAGAGCAGGTCATGCGTGAATTTGAGGATAAGCTGGGGCTTGTGAGGAAGTCTGTAAGGCTCTCAAAGATAGCAGACGAGCTGGACAATATGCTGGAAACGGGCATCGTTTCCGCAAAGAAGCTTGAGGAGGTCTCCGCCGAGCTGCGGGGGCTGTTGTAAGGAGGGTGCAGCATGGCTTTTGAAGGTTTGTCAGATAAGCTGGCAGCGGTATTCAAAAAACTCAGAGGCAGGGGCATACTCTCCGAAGCTGATGTCAAGGAGGCTATGAGGGAGGTGCGGCTTGCACTTCTTGAAGCTGATGTAAGCTACAAGGTCGTAAAGGACTTTGTGGACAAGGTGACTGTCCGTGCTGTGGGTGCAGATGTACTTTCAAGCCTTACTCCCGCACAGCAGGTAATAAAGATAGTAAATGAAGAGCTTGTGGAGCTCATGGGGTCGGAGAATTCAAGGATAGAATTCCCCAACCGTCCCCCCTGCATCATAATGATGGTGGGTCTCCAGGGCTCCGGTAAGACCACCCATGCTGCAAAGCTGGCGAAGTACTTCAAGGATCAGGGGAAGCGTCCATTGCTTGCAGCCTGCGACGTGTACCGTCCTGCGGCTATAAATCAGCTGCAGGTAGTGGGCGAAAAGGCCGGGGTAAAGGTCTTTGAAATGGGTCAGATAAACCCTGTTGTCATTGCAAGGGAAGCGGTAAAGCACGCCACCGAGCACGGCAATGACGTGGTGATACTTGATACGGCAGGCCGTCTCCACATTGATGAGGAGCTTATGGATGAGCTCAAGAACATCAAGGCGGAAACAAACCCCCACGAGATAATACTTGTGGTGGATGCCATGACCGGTCAGGATGCGGTGAATGCGGCAAAGGCATTTGACGAGGCGCTGGGTATCACCGGTGTGCTCATGTCAAAGCTGGACTCCGATACAAGGGGCGGTGCGGCACTTTCCGTACTTGCGGTGACAGGCAAGCCTGTAAAGTTTGTGGGAACGGGCGAGAAGCTGGATGATCTGGAGCTTTTCCACCCCAAGCGCATGGCTTCAAGAATACTGGGCATGGGCGATGTGCTCACCCTTATCGAGCGGGCGGAAAGCTCCATCGACGAGAGCGAGATACAGAAGCTCACCAATAAGCTGGCGGACAATCAGGGCTTTGACCTGACGGATCTGCTGGATCAGATGAAGCAGATAAAGAAGATGGGCTCCATAAAGCAGCTGGCATCAATGCTGCCGGGTGTGGGAGACAAGATACGGGATGTGGACATAGACGACAATCAGATCAACCGCATCGAGGCGCTCATCACATCCATGACACCGGAGGAGAGGGCTCGCCCCGAGATAATCAATCCCTCCCGCAAGAAGCGCATCGCAGCGGGCAGCGGCAATTCAGTATCTGATGTGAACAGGCTCTTGAAGCAGTTTGAACAGATGCAGAAGATGTTCAAGCAGTTCGGCGTCACCGGGAAGAACGGCAAGGGGAAGAAGAACAGGCTCAGGATCCCCGGGAGATTCATGTGATACTCTGGCGGTATCGTCAGTTAGTATATACTGTGCATAGCACAGGCACTATTACCTGTTACGGAGGTGAATACAATGGCAGTTAAGATCAGACTCAGAAGAATGGGCGCCAAGAAGAACCCTTTCTACAGAATAGTTGTTGCTGATTCCAGATATCCCAGAGATGGCAGATTCATCGAGGAGATCGGTTACTATGATTCTACTGTTGAGCCCAGCGTTGTAAAGGTAGATGCTGACAAGGCAAGAGAGTGGATCAAGAACGGTGCTCAGCCCACTGATACTGTAAAGAAGCTTCTTGAAAAGAACGGCGTGCTCAAGGCTGAATAAGCTTTGGGCTGCTGCAAGACGGATGGTCGGGGCACCTCATTTGAGGTGTCACGTACACATCTTTTGATTAACCGGAGGATAACTATGACAGAATTGCTCCTTACCATCGCAAAGGGTCTTGTGGATGATCCTGCTGCTGTTTCAGTAGTAAGGGATGAGCCCGATGAAGAGGGTATTGTGGTTTATCACCTCCATGTAGCACCTGATGACATGGGAAAGGTTATAGGAAAGCAGGGCAAGATAGCAAAGGCCATAAGGACTGTTATGCGTGCCGGTGCATTCAGGATAGACGAGAAGATCATGGTCGAGATAGACTGATCTTGTCACCCGAGGAAATTCAGTCGGCAGTGTGTACTGCGGCCGCTACGGTCAGCAGATACAGTGCCGATATTTTTTTAAAAGGTAGCTTATGAAAAGATTTCTTGAAACAGGCAGGATCGTTGCCATACACGCCCTTAAAGGAGAGGTGCGTGTTGACCCCTGGTGTGATTCCCCTGATTTTCTCTGTGAATTTGACAAACTTTACTTTGACAAGGGGAACACCCCTGTTGAGATAGAATCCGCAAGGCCCCACAAGAATGTGGTCATCATGAAGATAAAGGGGGTAGATACCCCGGAGGCTGCCACTGCCCTGAGAGGGAAGATACTCTATATGGACAGGGAGGACGTGGAGCTGCCTGCGGGCACCTACTTCGTGCAGGACCTTGTAGGGCTTGAGGTGGTGGATGCCGCCGACGGCACGGTGTACGGGAAGCTGGCACAGGTTTCCAATACGGGTGCCAATGACATCTACACCGTAAAAAACGATGAAAATGAATACCTGATACCCGCCATACCCGATGTTATAGAGAAAACGGATATAGAGGGCGGCAGGCTTTATATACACAGGATAGAGGGGCTTTTTGAATGAGGTTCGATATTATCACCCTCTTTCCCGAGATGTGCAGCGCCGTCATGGGGGAAAGCATAATCGGCAGGGCGCAGAAGGCAGGGAAGATAGAGGTCCACTGCCATCAGCTGCGGGACTATTCCACCGACAAGCACAGGCGGGTGGACGATTCACCCTATGGGGGCGGCATGGGCATGGTGATGCAG
>DGXE01000037.1:0-176 GCA_002395525.1 Ruminococcus sp. UBA4240 | reverse complement strand
CATGGTGATGCAGTGCGAGCCCATATACCGCTGCTATCTGGATATCTGTGACACGATCGGCACCAAGCCCCATACTGTATATATGTCCCCAAAGGGAAAGCTGTTCAGGCAGTCAACGGCGGTGCGGCTTGCGGGCTATGACAATATATGCGTGCTGTGCGGCCACTATGAGGGCG
>DGXE01000083.1 GCA_002395525.1 Ruminococcus sp. UBA4240 | reverse complement strand
ACCCAGCCCTTCTGCCACATCTTATGGCATACATCTATTATTCTGTCCTTGATATCTTCGTACAATTCTATCATACCTTTCTATGGTTTAACTGATTCGGAAAACTTATACCACGCCCTTTTGCAGCATTACATTTGCGTATACTGCCTTTTCCCCTGTGGCAATGATGGCATAGGCGGTCTTAGCCTGCTCGTAGAACTCAAAGCGTTCTATATGGCCTATGGCTTTTGCACCTCTTTCGTCATGGGCGGATACTATTTTCTTGTATTCCTCCCATATTGGGGTCTTTGCGGTGTCACCGGGCATTACCTCCATAAGGTTCACCGGGGTGTCAACATAGGTGTCAAGGGGGAACAAAGTGAGTATTGCATCTAAAAGCTCCGGCACACCGTGTCCGTCAGCCCGTATCACAATAGCGCTTTTTCCCATGCTTTCCGCAGGAAAATTGCCGTCTGCTATGACTATCCTGTCCGAATGTCCCATTTCACAGAGCACCTTTAAAAGCTCAGGTGACAGTATAGCGGGAATGTTTTTAAGCATATGTTTCCTCCCTGTTGGTTTTAAGAGCTTCAAGCTGTATTTTGGCATTGCCCAGGGCTGTGGCCTCCGGCGAACCTGTTATGACATCTATGCCGCATACCTGGGCTGTACGTTCCGACAAGAATTTGTCCCTCACGCCGCCCCCTATGATGTAAAGGCGGCTGTATTTCTTTCCTGTATAGGCTGAAAGCTCCTGCAATGCAGTTTTGTATTTGTGGGCAAGGCTGTCGTAGATAATGCGTATGATCTGTGCATCTGTGGAAGGTTCAGAAAATCCTCCTTGTACACATAGTTTTTTTATTCGCCCCGGTATATCCCCGGGGAGGGAAAGCCCGCCGTCCTCTGTGTCAACCACACCGCAGAAGGGAGTTGCCCTTGCCATCTCTTCCATCTGGGCAAAGGAGTATTCACGCCCGTGGGCGGCAAAGTAGCGCCTGCTTTCCTGCAGGAGCCACAGCCCCGTAAGGTTCTTCAAAAAGGCTGTTTTGCCGCCATAGGCGGCTTCATTGGTGATGATGTTCTCTGCACCCTCACAGATGAGGGGCTTTGGGGACTGTGTGCCAAGCAGCGACCAGGTGCCGCTGGACAGGAAGGCAAATTCCTCCTCCTCGGCGGGTACTGCCGCCATGGCGGACTGTGTATCGTGTCCGCATACAGCTGTGACCGGTACAGAGGCGATGTTGAGCTCTTTGCATATATCATCCCTGATCATGCCGCATACTGTCCCCGGTTCTGTTACAGGCGGGAACAGCCTTCGAGGCAGACCCAGCCTGTCGATGACATCCCATGCCCAGTCCCGCCTGTAAGGGTCAAAGAGCCCTGTAGTGGAGGCAATGGAGCATTCCGCATGGATATCCCCTGTAAGCATATAGCACAGCAGGTCGGGTATCATAAGCATAGTGTCTGCCATGGCAAACAGCTCCGGGTCATCCTTTTTCAGACACAGTAGCCTGTATATGCTGTTTATGTCCATTATCTGTGTGCCGGTTGCCCTGTAAAGCTCCTTTTTGGTGATGAGGCTTTCATCATCTGACTTATGTGCTGTTCGTGTGTCACGGTAATGGACGGGGTCAGAGAGGAGCTTTCCCTTCCTGAGCAGCCCGAAGTCAACGCCCCATGTGTCTATCCCCACAGATGAGATACCATATGGTGACGCTTTTTTCAGGCACTGCTTCACCTCATAAAAGAGCCGCAGTATATCCCAGTGGAGAGTGCCGTTCACAGAAACGGGGATGTTTTCAAAGCGGTGTATCTCCGTAAGGACTATCTCACCGTTTTTCTCCTCCCCGATGATGCCCCGTCCTCCGGAAGCACCAAAATCAATGGCAAGTACTCTTGTATCCATTCCGTGCCCTCTTATTTGTACATAGGACCGTAGTTGGCGCAAGCCCTGTAATCTGCCCCTTCCTTGTCCATTCCGAATGCATTCCATGCGGCAGGACGGAATATCTTGTCCTTAGGTACATTGTGCATAGCAACAGGTATGCGCAGTATGGATGCCAGTGCTATAATATCTGCACCGATATGGCCGTAGCTTATGGCACCGTGGTTTGCACCCCAGCAGTTCATCATATCATATGCAGATTTGAAGGGAGCATCCTCTGTGATCCTGGGGGTGAACCAGGTGCAGGGCCATGTGTAGTCGGTGCGCTTCCAGAGTATGTCGTTCACATCGTCGGGCAGCTGTACCGTCCAGCCCTCTGCGATCTGCAGCATGGGTCCCAGACCCTTGACAAGATTCAGGCGTATCATGGTCATGGGCATTTGGGCATCGGTGACAAAGCGGGATGAGTAGCCGCCCCCTCTGAAATAGCCGCAATCTGCGTAGTTCCATGTGGTGGCACCGAGGATATTCTTCATATCCTCTTCATTCACATCATACCATGCTTTCATAACGGGAGTACCGTTTTCGTCCTTTGCCTTGCCTGTGGCATCAAGACAGCAGGCACCGGAATTGATAAGGTGGATAAAACCGTCCGCCTCCTTTGCCTTGCCTGTAAGCTCATAGTTTGCTGCCTTTTTCAGTGCGGCACCGCTCCAGTAGGTGCGCACATCCGCAAACATCTGGGCACGGTTGGTGAGAAGCTTCATGAACAGCATACCAAGGCCGTTGAGCACATCGTTTTCAGTGGCAAGGATATAGGGCTCCCTTGCGCCGTTCCAGTCAAAGGATGAGTTGAGCAGTGCCTCGGCAAAGTCTCCGTTGGGATAGAAGTCCGTCCACTGTCTCTGCCCCTGGAATCCTGCCGCAATGGCATTGTGTCCCACAGCCTCTTCCTCACAGCCCTTGGGGAGCTTGTCGTTGCCGTTCATCAGATCCTTGATTATGCACATCATCTTGACAACGAATTCCCAGTCCTTCTCCTTCTGCTCAGGAGTCCTCTGCACCTCGGGAGGATTCTTGTCAAAGCCCTCTTTGCAGTTTTCCTTTGTCCAGGCAAGAGCCTTCTGATATTCCTCCTCGTCATAGATGTTTTCGGTCATGCGGCGGATTATCTCCACCTCGTCCACGGATTCCACACGCATACCAAGGTATTCTTCTATAAAGGCGGGGTCTATTATGGAGCCGCCTATGCCCATGCAGATAGAGCCTATCTGAAGGTAGGACTTGCCCCTCATGGTGGCGGCAGCCACAGCCGCACGGCCGAATCTCAGCAGCTTTTCCCTTACATCAGCGGGTATTTCCGTATCATCAGCCTCGCATACGTCATGGCCGTATATACCGAAGGCAGGGAGCCCCTTCTGGGCATGGGTGGCAAGCACGGATGCCAGGTATACCGCACCGGGGCGCTCTGTGCCGTTAAAGCCCCATACTGCCTTTATGGTGTTCTTATCCATATCCATGGTCTCGTTGCCGTAGCACCAGCAGGGGGTCACGGTAAGGGTGATGTCCACTCCCTCCCGCTTGAATTTGGCAGCGCAGGCAGCAGCCTCTGCAACACGGCCTATGGTGGTATCAGCAATGACTACCTTCACGGGGTCGCCGTTTGAGTAGCGCAGATTATCCTCAAAGAGCTTCTTTGCGGAGAGCGCCATGTTCATGGTCTGCTCCTCAAGGGACCCTCTTACGTTGAGATAGCCTCTTCTGCCGTCGATGGTGGGGCGGATGCCGATTACAGGGTAGTCGCCGATAAGTCTGTTTTTCATAATATAAAGCCTCCGTTTGCTTTGATTGATGCAGATCAAGTCATCCACTAAAGTATACCATTTTTTTGTCAAAAAGTACAGTGATTTGCGTCGATTGAAAGAAAAAAATCGGTCTGAAATATGTGTAAAATGCACAAGGGTCACCCCATAGCGGGATGACCCTTCAAAAAACGTATATCACTGTTATTCCTTTGATGTCTTCTTCCCGATGACATCGAATATGAGCGGCAGTGCCACACCTATTACGAGGAAAATGATCGCTGTAAACCCTCCCATGTCAAGGCTGGATTTCCCTCCTGTCACGACCCCGTCTTCAATTGTTTCACGGGGCCAGATAGCGTAGAAGGAGCCGACGATAAGCCCAAGTATGAGGGCATATGTGCCAAGACGTGTTTTTTCAAGGGCTATCTTTATAAGCTTGGCACAGCCCAGTATCCCTATTACTATCCCTATTGCCACAGGGATAAGCACAGGGAAGCGGGTAAGGATATTGTCAAGGGATACTGCCTCTATCACTGTCTGGTAGCCCCCAAGTATGAGCATCACAAGGCTGCCGGAAAGACCGGGCATTATCATGGCAGCTGCCGCCGCAACAGATATCAGCATAAGGTAGAAAAAGCTGCCCGGGTCAAGAGAGGTGATGCTGCTGCTGCTGTGACTGCCAAAGCTCAGCACGGTGACAACTATTATCAGTGCAAGCCCGCACAGGAAGGGCAGGATATGCACAGGTCTGAACCTTCCGTTTGCTGTGGCTTCCCTGTATACCGTGGGGAGGGAGCCTGCGATCACTCCCATAAAGAAAAATTGTGTCTGCACATAGAAGTGCTCAAAGCAGTAGTCAAGCAGTGTGGCTGATGCAATTATGCCGATTCCCATTCCAAGGGCAAGGGTAAGGAGAAAGAAAAAATTGTCCTTTATCTTTTTAAAGCTAATATCTCCGATGATGTCCATAAGCCTGTCGAAGACCTTCATCACCACCATCATGGTACCACCGCTGACACCGGGGATGGCATTGGCAATTCCGATAACTATCCCTTTAAGTATGTTAAGGGGATACTCTTTTTTGTCGTGCATTTTTGTACCGCCTTTATATAGATCTGTGATTTGGCACAGATCCTGTGCCAAATGATATAATATCACATTTTATTCTGTTTTGCAACTGTTTTTTGTCATAACTTTTCCGAAACGGTGTTCTGATGTTAGGAATGAGCTTTACAGCAACAGCTTAGGCAAAATATACAAATCATTACAGTGCAGCGAGAATATTTTGTAAGTTATCATAAAGTTATATCTACCTACTTGACATTATGATATATCTCATAATATAATATACTTCGTGAAAGGAGGTATATGATGGATGTTCAGCTGAAGCGTGGGCTGCTTGATGTATGTGTTCTTGCTGCACTAAAGGACGAAGACACCTACGGCTACAAGATCATCAAGGATCTCAAGCCCTGCGTGGAGCTTTCGGAATCCACGCTGTACACTATACTCAAGCGCCTTGAAACAGGCGGCTTTATTACCGTGTACTCCGTCGAGCACGAGGGGAGACTGCGGAAATACTACCATATAACCGACAGGGGATTGGGACGTATCGACGAATTCCGCTACGAATGGCAGGAAATACTTTCCATATACCGGTTTATTGTGGGGAAGGATGGGGATCATGAATAAGGAAGAATTTTTGTATGCACTTAACAGTAAGCTGTTCGGGCTGCCCCCCTCTGAGATCGAGGAAAGGCTCACATTTTACAGTGAAATGATAGATGACAGGATGGAGGAGGGGCTTAGCGAGGAGGAAGCGGTAGCCGCCATAGGCTCTGTTGACGACATAGCCCGCCAGATAATCGAGGAGATACCTCTCTCCAGGATAATGAGGAACACAGCCGTACCCAGGAAGGGGCTGAAGGTATGGCATATAGTGTTGCTGATACTGGGTGCGCCCATATGGCTGCCGCTGCTTGTTGCAGCATTTGCTGTAGTGCTGACGGTCTATGTGGTGCTGTGGGTGCTGGTAGTATGTATGTTTATTGTCGCCCTCTGTCTGATAGTGGCTGCTGTATGCAGCATACCCGCCGCAGTTTTCTATGTGACCTCCGGCAGCCTTTCCGGGGCAGTCTTTTCCATAGGCGCTGGGCTTATCTGTGCAGGTCTCACCATACTTTTAATTGCGGTGTCAATACTTGCCGCAAAGGGTGTAGCAAAGCTTGCTCCTAAGGTCATTAACGGCATTAAGCCTGCATTTATAGGCAAGGAGAGAACAATATGAATAAGGGGATATGGATAGTAGTTGCAGTGGTGCTGATAATTACAGGGGCTGCCCTTTGCGCCCTGTCCACTGTTGTACTGGGCTTTGACCCTGTCAACACAAGCACTGTGGAATATGTGGAAAACACCTATGAAGTAAGCGGTTCCTTCAAGAATATCAGCATAGCCGTAGATACAGACGATATAGAATTTCAGAGGTCTCAGGACGGAAAATGCTCCGTAGTCTGCATAGAAGCGGAAGACATCCGCCATGAGGCAAAGATAAACGGCAATACTCTTGAGATAAAGCAGTTCAATGAGGGTAGCTGGAACTTTATCGGCTTTAATACGCAGACACCCAAAATGACAGTCTATCTGCCGGAAAACACCTACAACGATCTTGACATAAACGTAAATACAGGGGATATTATTATCCCTGCCGGATTTACCTTTGAGGATCTGGAGATATACGGCAATACAGGTGACGTCATGAGTGAATGTGACGTGACAGGTGATACAAATGCCGAGATCACCACAGGTGATATATCTATGATCGGAATAGCAGGCGATAAGATAAGCGTATCCGCCACCACAGGAGATATACTGCTTGAAAGGATAAACTGCACCGATGCCGAGGCTGTAAGCACCACAGGTGATATACAGCTTGGTTCCGTGCTTGTGTCTGGAGATCTTAAAACACAGACAGAGACAGGCAGGACATGGCTTTCATCTGTTCTGGTGTCCGGAAAGCTCACTGCCACAGGCGGCACAGATGATGTGGAGATAGACGGCTGTGATGCAGGTGAGCTCTTCATAGAGACGAACACAGGCTCCATAACAGGCTCCCTGCTTTCCGAAAAGGTATTTGTCACCGAAACTAACACGGGTACGATCGATGTTCCTAACACTGCGTCCGGCGGGAAATGTGAACTTACGACCAATACGGGCAGCATCTCGATAACCATTACCCAAGGAGAGGTATAATGCTACAGATATACTATACAGCGTTATTTCTTGCAGCGCTGTTGTGTACAGGCTTTTATGTGTTCCTATGGCATAAGCATTTCAACACGAATTTCACGCTTATATTCACCATCGTTCCCATTGCCTGCCTGAGCTATGTGCTTTCATCCCAGGCAAGGACGATGGGGGAGGCGCTCACTGCGGTAAAGCTCACCTATATGGGGGGCATATTCCTGCAGCTCACGGTGATATACTGTATTTTTGACCTATGCGGCAAGCCATTCAAACGCTGGCTTCGGATAGTGCTGTTTGGCATATCCGGGGTCACCTTCCTGGCAGTGCTCACCGCAGGCAAGCTGCCTTTCTTCTACAAGAGCGTCACCTTTACCATAAACAACGGCGTATGCATATTAAAGCCCGAATACGGCTTTATGCACTCTGTGTACCATGTGGAGCTTATCGCAGCCTTCATTGCGGAGCTTGCCGTGCTGTGCTGGGCATGGATACGCAACAGACAGGTATCAAAGGCGGTGACTGCCCTGCTGTTCATACCGAACAGTGTGTGTATGCTGAGCTATGTGGTGAGAAAGATATTTCATACCACTGCGGAATTTGTACCTGTGGCATATGTGCTGTCACTGGTGACATTCCTGGTCATAGCCTATAAGGTGAACCTCTGCAACATAAGTGATACCGCAATTGACTCCATGATACAGGAAAAGGGGCTTGCCTACATATCCTGTGATTTCAGGTACAGGTACCTGGGGAGCAATGAATTTGCCAAGGTGCTTATCCCGGAGCTTGCTGACAAGACCGTGGATGAGGTCATAGGCTACAAGCCCTCTGAACGAAAGCTGCGCCACTTCCTTGACGACTTTTCCGAGGATGAGAGCAACAATACCTTCTTGTATACACTGAACCTTGACGACGATGACCCGGACAACGATGAATTCTACAATGTCAATGTGGGCTACCTCTATGACGGGGCAAAAAAGCGGGGATACTTCATCACCTTTACCGATGATACCCCCAACAGGAAGTATATGCAGCTCATTGACAGCTATAACGAGGATCTGAAGACCGAGGTGGAGGAAAAGACCGAGCACATCATCGAAATGCATGACAACCTTATCATGAGCCTTGCAATGATGGTTGAAAGCCGTGACAACTCCACCGGCGGCCACATCAAGCGCACAAGCAAGGGTGTGGAGATACTTATCGGTGAAATGCGAAAGGAAGGGAAGATACCCCTTTCCGATGAATTCTGCCATGATGTGATAAAGGCTGCCCCCATGCATGATCTGGGGAAAATAGCCGTTGACGATGCGGTGCTGAGAAAGCCGGGACGCTATACTCCCGAGGAATACGATCAGATGAAAAAGCACGCTGCTGAGGGCGCAAAGGTAATTCATGAGATACTCCTGAACACCGATGATGAGTCCTTCAAGGTAGTGGCGGAGAATGTGGCACACTATCACCATGAGCGGTGGGACGGCTCCGGCTATCCCGAAAAGCTGTCCGGGGAGAATATCCCCCTTGAAGCACGCATCATGGCAATTGCCGATGTATACGATGCCCTTGTGAGCAAGCGTGTCTACAAGGATGCATACGACTTCAAAAAGGCAGACAGCATAATCATGGAGGGCATGGGCACACAGTTTGACCCTTCCCTTGAAACTGCCTATGTAAACGCAAGACCCCTTCTGGAGGAATACTACTCACACATAGAATAGAACGCGGCATTGTCTTCTTCTCCGGCTGCAAGAAAACCATCCTCCTTACCTGCGGCTGAGCCGCAGGCTGTTACCCCTGATCTTCAAAGGATCAGGGGTATTTTGGAAGAATAAGAGCCTTTTTAAAACGGTTGTGTGCCTTTGGCGTACTTTCAAATGTGACTGCTTTGTGAAAAATATGTTTTTTTCAAAAAATACTTGACAATTGAAAAAAATGGTGTATAATATATTTAGCACTCAGAGAGATAGAGTGCTAACACACGTTATCACAAAGTGCTAAACACCGCCTGTCAAAAAGCGCAGGCTGTTCTTAGGATGAGAAAAGGGGTGGTGGTAATGCTTGATGACAGAAAACTTAAAATACTCGGCATAGTAGTCGATGAGTACATAAGGACAGGGGAGCCGGTAGGCTCAAAGGTGATTGCCGCAATGCCCGGAATGAAGGTATCATCCGCTACTATACGCAATGATATGTCAGTGCTGGAGCAGCTGGGCTTCCTGGAGCAGCCCCATACATCAGCAGGGCGTGTCCCCACATATGCAGGCTATAAGCTGTACATAGAAAAGCTCATGCCCCAGAGGGAGCTGACACAGGAGGAGAGGGACATACTGGACAATGCCATAGATACCGATGAGGTATCCGAGGAGGCACTGATAGAGAGTGCATCAAGGGCATTGGCACAGATAACCAACTGTGCGGCAGTCTCAGCCAATATATCTCCCAAGTTTTCCATTATAACAAAGGTAGATGCCATCCCCACGGGGAAGAGAATGTATGTTCTGCTGATGATAACGTCATCGGGCAGCATACAGAACAAGATATGCCGCCTGCAGTTTGACCTTACGGAAGAACAGCTTGAATACTTCAAGAACTATATGACGGATCACCTCAGCGGCATTTCCGTTGACAGCCTTTCCGATGATATGTTAGACCGTCTGGCGGCTGCAATGGGAGCATATACAGTGACCCTTTCACCTCTGCTGCAGGGTGTTGCGGAGCTTGCAAAGAGCTTTATGGAAACGGATGTCCATGTCAGCGGGGAGAGAAATCTCCTTGCAAGGCAGGATATCACAGCAGATGATATAATCAGATTTATGGAGCAGAAAAGCGAGATCGTGCGTCTTGCAAACGAATCATTCAGTGATCTTACGGTGCTCTTTGGGGACAATGATGACTTCGTGATAAGCAACTCCAGCCTTCTGGTATCGCCCATAAGAAAGGGCGACAGAACTGCCGGGAGCTTATCCCTCATAGGTCCTATGAGACTTGATTATGCCCGTGTCATCCCTTACCTTAAATACCTGACAGGGCGCATAAGCAAAATCATCACCGAGAATACCGAGGAATACAGACTGATAGTCACGGACAATGACACACATCCGGAGAAAGGAGAACAGTAGATGGACGAGAAGGAACTTTCACCCGAAGCAGAGAGCGCTCCCGAGGAGACAGCCCATGCTGTGGATGAAACAGATGCGCCCGATACGTCAGAAGCCGCCGGGGAAAATGCAGAGGCGCCCGGTGAGCCTTCGGAGGAGGAGTTGCTCAGAAAGGAAAACGAGGAGCTTAAAAAGCAGCTTGCTGACCTTGATGACAGATACAAGCGCCTTGATGCGGAGTACTACAATTACCGCACAAGGAGCGTGAAGGAAAAATCCGAGGCCTATGAGAGCGCCGCATTCGATGCAGTGAGTGAGATACTCCCTGTTATAGACAACTTTGAGAGAGCACTTGCGGCAGAATGTGCCGATGAGGGCTTCAAAAAGGGTGTTGAGCTTATCTTCAAGCAGTATCAGTCCATACTTGAGAAGCTTGGGGTAAAGGAGATAGAGGCCCAGGGTCAGCCCTTTGATCCCAATCTCCACAATGCGGTAAGCAGTGTTGAGGATGAGAACTTGGGCGAGAACACAGTGGCAGCTGTCCTGCAAAAGGGATATATCAAGGGCGACAAGGTCATAAGACACGCAATGGTAACAGTTGCTAATCCATAAAAGACATACGAAAGGAAGTAATATTATGAGCAAGATCATAGGTATAGACTTAGGTACCACCAATTCATGCGTAGCCGTTATGGAAGGCGGTCAGGCAGTAGTTATCGCAAACTCCGAGGGCGCAAGGACAACTCCCTCCGTAGTAGGCTTCACAAAGACAGGGGAGAGACTTGTAGGTCAGGTTGCAAAGCGTCAGGCAGTTACCAATGCTGACCGCACCATTTCCTCCATCAAGCGCCACATGGGCTCTGACTACAAGGTGGATATCGACGGCAAGAAGTACACTCCTCAGGAAATATCCGCAATGATACTCCAGAAGCTGAAGGCTGATGCAGAGGGGTATCTGGGCGAAACAGTGACAGAGGCAGTTATCACCGTTCCCGCATACTTCACCGATGCACAGCGTCAGGCTACAAAGGATGCAGGTCAGATAGCAGGCCTCAATGTAAAGCGTATTATCAACGAGCCTACTGCTGCGGCTCTCTCCTACGGCATAGACAAGGAGCAGGATCAGACCGTTATGGTATATGACCTGGGCGGCGGTACATTCGATGTATCCATCATCGAGATGGGCGACGGCGTTCAGGAGGTAAAGGCTACAGCCGGCAACAACCACTTGGGCGGCGATGACTTCGACCAGAGGATAATCGACTGGATGGTTTCCTCCTTCAAGCAGTCCGACGGGGTTGACCTTTCCGGGGACAAGATGGCTATGCAGAGACTCAAGGAAGCAGCTGAGAAGGCTAAGATCGAGCTTTCCTCCACTCCCTCCTCTTCTATAAACCTCCCCTACATCACCGCTGATGCAACAGGCCCCAAGCACCTTGAGCTGACCCTTACCAAGGCAAAGTTCGATGAGCTTACCGCAGACCTGGTTGAATCCACTATGGGCCCCGTGCGTCAGGCTCTCTCCGATGCTGACCTTTCACCTTCCGATATATCCAAGGTCCTTATGGTGGGCGGTTCCTCCAGAATTCCCGCTGTTCAGGACGCTGTAAAGAAGTACATGGGCAAGGATCCCTTCAAGGGCATC
>DGXE01000034.1:6725-7439 GCA_002395525.1 Ruminococcus sp. UBA4240 | reverse complement strand
GCACAGATGGACGGCGCTATCCTGGTCGTTGCTGCCACAGATGGTCCTATGGCTCAGACCAAGGAGCACCTTCTCCTTGCACGTCAGGTTGGCGTTCCTTCAATCGTAGTATTCATGAACAAGACTGACCAGGTCGATGATGAAGAGCTCCTCGAGCTCGTTGAGATGGACATCCGTGAGACACTCGACAAGTATGAGTTCCCCGGCGATGAGATCCCCATCATCAAGGGTTCTGCATACCAGGCTCTCAGCAGCGATTCCAAGGATCCTAACGATCCCGTATACGCTCCTATCAAGGAACTTATGGATGCTGTTGACACCTACATCCCCACTCCCGACAGAAAGGCAGATCAGCCCTTCCTTATGCCTGTTGAGGACGTATTCACCATCACAGGCCGTGGCACCGTTGCTACAGGTAGAGTTGAGAGAGGCCAGCTGAAGACCGGTGAGGAAGTAGAGATCATAGGTCTTACCGAAGAGAGAGCAAAGACTGTTGTTACCGGTATCGAGATGTTCAGAAAGATCCTCGATTACGCTGAAGCAGGCGACAACATCGGCGCACTTCTCCGTGGCATTCAGAGAACCGACATCGAAAGAGGTCAGGTACTTTGCAAGCCCGGCACCATTCACCCCCACACCAAGTTCAGCGGTCAGGTTTACGTACTGAGCAAGGATGAGGGCGGCCGTCACACTCCTTTCTTCAACAACTATCGT
>DGXE01000034.1:0-6671 GCA_002395525.1 Ruminococcus sp. UBA4240 | reverse complement strand
AACTATCGTCCTCAGTTCTATTTCAGAACTACCGACGTTACAGGTGTTATCACACTTCCTGCTGACAAGGAAATGTGCATGCCCGGCGATAATGTTGAGATCTCTGTAGAGCTCATCACTCCTATCGCAATTGAAGAGGGTCTTCGTTTTGCTATCCGTGAGGGCGGCAGAACCGTTGGTTCCGGCGTCGTTACCAAGATCAACGAATAATCGGAGCTTATCAGAGCCTGTGGGTGACCACAGGCTCTTTTTTTATTGACAAATGCTTGTGCTTTATGTATAATTAAAATGTTGACTTTTATTGTGGAGCGTGTGACAATGGCTGTATACAAGTGTAAAATGTGCGGGGCAAATCTGGAGGCAACCGGCGGCTCATCCGTATGCAAATGCGAATACTGCGGCACCAATCAGACACTGCCCTTAGCCGACAGCGATGAGGTGCTGGGCATCTTCAACCGTGCCAACCATTTCAGACAGCAGTGCGAATTTGACAAGGCTGTCCAGATATACGAAAAGCTTGTGGGCAGGACAGATGACCCGGAGCTGTATTATTCACTGGCACTGTGCCGCTACGGCATTGAGTACGTGGATGACCCCATGACGGGCAGGAAGATACCCACCTGCCACCGTACACAATACCGCTCCATACTTGAGGATGCGGACTTTCTGACTGCCGTGGAGAACGCCGATGCCCCCCGCCGTGCAGTTTATATGGCTGAGGGGCAGTACATCGACAAGGTTCAGAAGGGCATACTGGAAATATCCGCCAGGGAACAGCCCTTTGACGTGTTCATCTGCTACAAGGAAACGGATGCAAACGGCGAAAGAACAGAGGACAGCGTGCTTGCCCAGGATCTGTACGACAGGCTGGTGCGTGACGGGCTGAAGGTCTTCTTCTCCCGCATCACTCTTGAGGACAAGCTGGGGCAGAAGTACGAGCCCTATATCTTCTCCGCCCTTAATTCCGCCCGAGTAATGGTGGTGCTTGGCACAAAGCCGGAGCATTTCAGTGCAGTGTGGGTCAGGAACGAGTGGAGCCGCTATCTCATGCTTGCCCGTGAGGACAGGAGCAGGGTCATCATTCCCGCCTACAAGGATATGGATCCCTATGACCTGCCGGATGAACTTGCCTCCTTCCAGGCGCAGGATATGGGGAAGCTTGGCTGGATGCAGGATCTTTCCCGGGGCATAGAGAAGATCGTGCGTGACAGCAGATCTGCACGGAACACTGCTAAAGCCGCCTCCGCCGCTCCCCAGAACAGCATCTCCTCGCTCCTGAAGCGCACCCTCATGTTCATCGAGGACGGTGACTGGGCAAATGCCTCCAAGTACAGCGAAAAGGTGCTTGACCTTGACCCGGAGAATGCACAGGGCTATATCTGCAAGGTCATGGCAAAGCATCAGGCGGCAAAACCCGACGATCTTGTGAACTGCCGTGAGGATCTGCGACATGACCCTAATCTTGAAAAGGCAATAAGATTCGGTGATGAAAGGATAAAAAACAGACTGACGGAAATAGGCAACGCAAGTGCCTACAACCTTGGCAGAAGTCAGCTCACAAGGCTCTCCCAGAAAACCTCCGGCAATAATATAACACAGGTGAGGGAGGATATAGCCGAGTCACAGGCAAATGAGGCACTCTTAGAGTCCCTTAACGGATACCGGGACAGCGCAGAGCTTTTTGCAAAGGCTCAGAAGGTCACAGCCGACCTGAAGGCGCAGGAGCATCACCTTGTAGCACTGGTCAAGGCACAGGATGCCAGGGATAAGCTTGCTGTTATCCTCTCGGTGGCAAGTCTGGTGCTGGCATTCATTGTAAACCATGCTTTCAAGATAATGGATGCCAACACGATCACAGAAGCGCTGCCCTATTTTGCAGGCAAAGCAGCCGCCATATCGGTGGGTATAATAGTACCCTTCGTACTGTCACGGGAGATAGGGCTTGTACGGAACATGGTCGCCATTATCCATACCGCCGAGAAC
Organism: Ruminococcus sp. UBA4240; assembly: GCA_002395525.1. Lineage (GTDB taxonomy): Bacteria > Bacillota > Clostridia > Oscillospirales > Ruminococcaceae > Huintestinicola. The sequence continues at coordinate 4,688 of DGXE01000034.1, read as the reverse complement.
ATAATGCCTGTCATTTTTGCCGTGATCCTGTTGGCTCAGGGAGCATCAGCCGCCGCAGCCATTATCCCGGTCATATATATGGTGCTGTGCCTTCTCTGTGTGATACAGGTGATCGTGAACCGTCACGACATATCCGGAGGTATGCTGTTTCTGGGCTGTATTGCGGCTGGCGTCATATTCTTCGGCGGGGGTATGATGAAGTAGACAGGGCTTTTTCGGAGGAGTGATTATGGCAGCAAGGCTCACTTTGCAGGATCTGATGCTTGTATTATCGTACTGTATTATAACAAGCCAGTCTATATCATGTAAGGGAACAATGCAGTACTATGTATAACGATAATCATATTCATTGTCAAGGGTGAGATCAAAGAAAATGTGTCCGGCTACCGGCCTGATCCAAATACACAAAAAGTGATGATAACCTATGACGAGAAGAAGGAATATCAATACACCTATGATGATGTGCAGATACTGGATCACTACAAAACTATAGACATAGAAATACCGTTTCTTTAATGAGAACGGCGTTATGCTGAACAGTTATTACAAGGTATTAGCGTTTCCATCAAAGTATGGGTATTATTATCGCTTTTTCTTTCAAAACGGAACAATTCGCAGTTACCCAAATAACTACCTGACAGTTGATGAAAACGCTTTGAGCAACAGCTCTGCAAGTCCACTTTTCGATTATTACCGTAAAGCCGCAGAATGTAATGATTTGCATTCCGATGATGGTGAGCTTATCCTCAAAAGGGTTTATGAAGGGCTTCATTTTATTTCACAAAGCAGTATACTTGCTGCATACTTGAACAGGAAGGCGGTAAAACACTTTCCTTTTGGCATGAACGTCATCTTTCCCTTTGGATGCAACATGAGCCAGATCACTGCAAACAAACGATTTTGCTATATAAGAGCTGTTCTCAAGCCGAAGAACAGCTCTTTATCTTTTCTGCCGATTGACCTTTCCTCCGAACTATGCTATAATTATTACAATAAACACATTCATTCGGGAGGTGTGCCATGAAAAGGATACTGACTGCCGAGGACGACAGGGAGATAAACCGCCTTATATGTGAATACTTGTCCTCGCAGGGCTATGAAACACTTTCGGCACTGAACGGACTTGATGCCGTCCGTATCGTCCGTGAGCAGAGTGACTTGTCGCTACTGATACTTGATTTGATGCTGCCGTTTCAGAGCGGTGATATGGTTTTGCAGAAGATACGGGAATTTTCCGATATCCCGGTGATCGTGGTGTCGGCAAAAAGTGAGACACGCTCAAAGATAGACCTGATAAGAATGGGCGCTGACGATTACATCACAAAGCCTTTTGACCTTGACGAACTGCTTGTGCGTGTGGAAGCTGTTCTGCGGCGATATGAAGGAAATGCCGCAAAGCCGGAAGAATCGAAAGTGCTGACCTATAAAAATCTGTCGCTTGACCTGGCAGCAGGGGCAGCGACAGTCTGCAGCAAAACACTCACTCTGACAAGTAAGGAATTTGCGATTCTGGAGCTGATGCTCAAAACTCCCGCAAAGCTGTGGTCGAAAGCGAACCTGTTTGAGAGCGTCTGGGGCGAGAATTTTATTACCGATGATAATACCGTCAAAGTCCATATGAGCAATATCCGTTCCAAGCTGAAAAAGCTCGATCCCGACAACGAGTATATCGAAACGGTCTGGGGTATGGGCTATCGTCTTGTAACTTAACCATTTCCGAACCTTCGCTTAACCTTTTCTTTACCTTTGGATGTTAGAATGGATGCAGCAAAACGAAAGGGGGCGGCGCTATGGGGAATAGCGTAATAACCATGAGAGGACTTTGTAAGTCCTACCAAAAGCAGGAAGTCCTGCACGATTTCAGCCTGACGGTGGAGCGCGGGCATATCTGTGGGCTGATAGGTCCCAACGGCGCAGGCAAGACCACGATCATGAAGATACTGGCGGGATTTTTCTTTCCGACAAAGGGCGAAGTGGAGCTGTTCGGCAGTCCCGATCACCTTGACGATTCCCGCACAAGAATGAGCTTTATGATCGAGCAGCCGATCATTGCAGGCTCAATGACAGCTCGTCAGAATCTTGAATATATCCGTTATCTGCGGGGGTATCCCGATGAAAAGCGCATTGATGAGATACTGGATCTTGTCGGGCTTGCAAACACAGGAAAAAAGCGTGCTAATAAATTCTCTCTTGGCATGAAACAGCGCCTCGGCATCGGTATGGCACTTCTGCCAAAGCCTGAGATCATGGTGCTGGACGAGCCGGTGAACGGGCTTGATCCGGAGGGCATTGTGGAAGTCAGACAGCTTATCAAGCGGATGCAGGAAGAATGGGGCGTGACGGTTCTGATTTCCAGTCACCTACTGTCGGAGCTTTCCGAGCTTTGCACCGATTTCTCGATTATCAGTCACGGCGAACTGATTGAAAATCTCAGCCGTGAGGAACTGCTTATCAGGTGCAGAAATCACATTGCCCTGCGGACGGACGACATCAACAAGACGGCGGCGATACTTGAAGATAAGCTGCAAATTGCCGATTACAAGGTCATTCACGGCGAGGAGATACAGATTTTTGAACGGCTCGGCGAGATTCTGCACATCTCAAAAACGCTGACCGATTCGGGGCTTGTCATCACAAAGCTGAATGAGGAAGGTCAGAACTTAGAGGACTATTATCTCGAAAAGGCAGGTGGCAGAAATGAATAATATCATCAAGTCACAATGGTTTCTCTGCAAAAAGCGGATACTGCTCATAGTGCTACTAATCGTATTTGTTATGCTTTCAGAGTTTTTTGTTTTTTCAACAACAGAGAAAACATCAGAAGCACTTCCAATGGTGGCACTCGTTGCCTTGATTATTTTCACAGCCATACCGACGGTGCATCTCATGTACAGCTATGCGGAGCGTATCCAGATGTATGAAATTATGGCAGGCTTTACGCCGCATCAAATCATTCTGGGAAAAACGATCGTGTGTCTGCCGATCACCATGATTTGCTTAGGCTGTTTTAGTATCATGTGTCTGTGCTTTGACAGTAGTGCCGATATGGTGCGCAGATTGCTTTTATTTTGGGTTATTGGCATTCGCTCTGTTTTATGTATTGTGTTCTTTAGTCCGCTCACGAAAAAGAGTGTGCTTGCACCGCTTGGCAGCATTATGCTGTTGTTGGGTTTCGATCAGTCTGACCTCTATGCAGTTGCTCACTCTCCGCTTGCATTATTATGCTGCGGACAATGCGTTTCACTCGGTACGGAAATTACAAACGCTTTTATCACCAAGGTGATTGTGTCAGCGGTTGTTTCCTGCGTGATATATTATCTGATCGGATATCTCACTTTGAAAAAGAAAATCGCCCTTGAACTGCATCAACTCACATAAAGAAAGGAGGCACATACAATGGAAATTCTGCTCGGAACAGTCTGCGTGTGCCTCCTTGTCATTTTGTGCGTACTCCTTTGGAAACATATCTCGCTAAAACGCAATATCCGTCACTTCTCGCAGGAGCTTGAAAAGCTGAAAGACAGCGATTATAGGCAGCCTGTTAAGGTCACGGATTTTGATAAAGATTTAGTTGAGCTTGCTATAAAGATCAATGAGCATACCGACATACAGCGGCAGCTCGGTGCGGAATATGAGGAAAGTCAAAAACAGCTCGGTACAGTGATTTCGGGTATCTCCCACGATTTCCGCACACCGCTGACGGCTTCCCTCGGCTACCTGCAAATGATCGAGAAAAGCGGTGAGCTGTCGGATAAGAATGCAGGATATCTTGCAGTTGCCATGCAGAAAAACCGCTATCTGAAAGAGCTTTCCGATGAGTTTTTTGAGCTGACAAAGATAGAAAACGGCAAGGAAGAATTAAACCTTGAAGAAGTCAATCTCAGCAATCTTCTAACAGAAACCGTGCTGGAACAGCATTCATGGATAGCAGAAAGAAACATCAAAACCGATTTTGAGATTGCTGACGGTATCATGATACAGGCTGATGTGCATTGTCTGACACGGATACTGAACAACCTTATGTCCAATGCACAGAAATATACCGCTGACAGTTTTGGTGTTAAACTGAAACAGGACGGTGACCGTGTGACATTCTGTGTATCCAATACCCTCGCGGACAGCACCTCGCTTGATATCGAAAGAGTATTCGAGCCGTTTTACCGTATGGATGCACGGACAGCGGACGGCAGCGGACTGGGGTTGTATGTGGTGAAGCTGTTATGTGACAGGCTCGGTTGGTCGGTCAGGGCGGAGCTGAATGATAATGTTTTTACTGCAACAATATTGATATGAACATATGGCTCGGAGAACGCTCTCTGAGCCTTTTTCTTTTCAGCGGATAAGTTCCCTATAATCATCATGGATGGCTCTGAGGGGCGTTGACCTTCGTCTGATGATTTTGAAAACCACTATTGACAATTCCCTTTTGCGGTGATATAATAATAACAGAAAATTTCATACGGGAATGATGTTCTCCCACGGATGGCTCGTACTGAGCCTACGAAACCGCTTAACATAAGCTGATGACTTCTGCGTTTTACGCAATAGTTGTCGGCTTTTTTATTTTTTATTGGAGGAATCTCTATGCTGTTATCACTTGCGATCATTTTTCTTGTCGGGCTTTCTGTCGCTGCGATCTTTGAAAGGATAGGCTTGCCCCGTATCATCGGTATGCTCGGTGTTGGTAT
>DGXE01000046.1 GCA_002395525.1 Ruminococcus sp. UBA4240 | reverse complement strand
TCGGTAGCAGGTATAACTGTGACTGCGTCAGACTTTTCAACAGCTTTTGCGCCTTTAAAGTTGCCTTCAAGATCGATCATTAGCTCTATTTGTGCATTTGCAGTTGAATGTGCCACAGGAAGCATAACAGGCTCATTTTCACCGAACTCACGGTCACAGTTATATTCATAGATCTTGTATAATTCGTCAGTCCAGCTCATCTATACCACCTCCGGCAAATTCATCAAGTCCGATAAAGTTATCATATTCCTTACCGAAAGGCTTTATGGGCATTTCCCTGATATGGCGTTTCAGTGTACATTCTTCCGGACGTATAAAATCAATAACTCCATTGACCATCTCAGGCTGCCACAAACGGACAGTCAGCATATCCTTGTCATCTTCATTTACCGCTTCATCCGCATAGGTTATGCCGTGATACATAAGCCCGTAGGGTATCTTTCCGCAGTTGTCATAAGCACCTGTGCTTTCACCGAATTCACAGGGCTCAACATATCCCTGACACTCCCTTGTTCCGAGGAATATGTCACGGCGTCCGCCGCGTTCTATCATTCGTTTTGCTATATTATGATGCTTATTATCATTCCTGTCCTGTTCAAGTTCGGGGCGGTTCATATTCCACTCAAAATGCGCTCTGACCTGATAGTACACATCTTCAAGATAGGTGTAATATGCAAGGTCGTTTTTAATAATAGTTCCTTCTTTCTTTTTTGGGACATATAGTAATGGACGTATTCCTTTTCTGGCTGTACGTATGGGATTCATTATCCTCACGCTGTCTATGTACCAGACTATTGTGGGTTTCCAGTAGACGCTGTGAAGAATACCTTTCAGTGCCTCGTATGTCGGTATGGGATAGCTTGACTTCTCACCACCCGGTCTCGTGAGGATATCCGAAAAAAGCGCATACCGCCCACGGACCGCAAATTCCACTGTATTTCTGTATATCTCTTTTGGCATTTTGCATCCTCCTTTTCTATTTAGATTATAATTAATGGTTCTGCTTATGTCAAGGACTTGTTCTTCAAATTTACAATTTGCTCGCACCTATCTATCTGATTAATGATATACTGATAATGTCGCTTAACAGGCGTGGATCGAAATTTTGGATTATAATAACACCTGAGCCGGCCGTGCGGATCTTCTCCGTGCGGCTTTTTCAGTATATCAATATTTCCTTTTCCGCTCCTTCGATATCTATGCCAAATTCATTGTTATAATGAGAACTGTCCAGTATGACCGCACCGCAGGAAATATCACGGAGCGCATTGTTTTCATACAGCTTCCGTTCAGTCCCGATGTAGATGCTTACAGTGTATTTTTGGGCTTTTCTCAGAAGAACCGATATATTTTCATTGCTGTTTTCAAGTCTGCTGATGATCTCCTCAGCCTCCTCATTATAGGGAACTATCACATCCCTTGTATTTTCATCGATCACTTGAAAAAGCTTCCCTGCTGTTTTTAATGCCTGTGATTCAAATTTACTGCATGGTTTTGGATCAGGCAGCATTTCATATCTTTTCTTATTCAAAGAAAGATAATTCACAAGGGTTTCATTTACGGGAACAGAATATGAGAGCTTATCCTTTTCGTACTGATACAGCTTTACAAAATAATCTGAAACAGCCTCGGGTGATGATATATCAGTATATTCTCCGCTTTCAGCCATATGTTGAGTTATATCCTGTGCTGTGGATATTTCTCTAAGATTGCCCAGTTTTTCTTCTTTGAGTTTGATCAGATAAACAGGGCGTACATCGATGCTTTCGCCATGTCTGTTGCATCTTCCCGCCGCCTGAACAGCACTGTCAAGTCCTGCAAGTGAACGCACTACACACCTGAACGATATATCCACACCTGCCTCAATAAGCTGAGTGGTTACACATATCACAGGCTTTTTTTCACCCAATAATTTACGGATAGCCTTGATTTTGTCACGACGATGCTGTGGACACATATTCGTGCTGAGATGCACTACATCTGCATCATTTCCGCATCTGTTTCTTATAAGGTCATACATTTTCAGTGCCGATGATTTAGTGTTCACAATAACAAGCAGGTCACCTGCTGTTGCAAATTTGTCTGCACAAAAATCAGCCGCTTCTTCATATGAATAACCGTACGGATCGATGTCGGGGATGATCTCAGTACGCCTGAATACTTCAAAATCAGCCTGATAATCCCCCGTCATACTTTCGTTTTCATCCATCAGCATCGGATGTCTCACATCATCAGTCACAGGCTGAGTTGCGGTACAAAGTACCACTGCCGCTTTGCAGATATGAGAAAGGAAATTTACGGCCAGATCAAACATATTCAGACATTTCAGCGGGATAGACTGCACCTCGTCAATAATGATGACCGACTTTGCAAGTCTGTGAAATCGCCTTACAGAAGCCGACTTTCCCAAAAACAGTGCATTAAGGAACTGAACCATAGTCGTTGCGATAACCGGCTTGTCCCACCGCTCGGTATGCAGTTCATAATCAGACAATTCTTCGGTATTATCCGACTTTTCTGCAAGAGCATTTGAATGATGTTCTATATAATTATCCTCACCTGCTATACTCTTTATTTCTGTACCGTTCTGTTCAAGTATAGACATAAAAGGTGCGGTATAAACGATCTTTTCCATTCCATGTTCAAGGCAATACTCAATAGCAAATCGCAGTGACGACAGGGTTTTTCCGCCGCCTGTGGGAACTATAAGTCTGCATATCTTAACATCATTCTTTGCATAATCCGCACATCTGTCCGAAATGCTTTTTCTTTGCTCAGATATGACATCCGTTCTTTCTGAAAACTCCGCAAGCTTCTTTTCCATATTGTTTTTCATGGACTGCCATAGTTCAGGTACCGCAGAGTACTCGGGATATTCTGCATCATCCATAAATGATGCCGTGTCAGTCCTGTCAGCATCTATAAGTGCCGATTCTAAAAAACGTTCAAGCAAGCCGAGATAAAAAGCACAATCTGTCGGTGTTTTCGATATATTCTTTATTTTCTGACATAATGCTCTGTATTCATCATCTGCTTTTTTAAGAAGTTCATCAAACTCATCAGCGCCGATTGTCAGTAAAATGTTTTGTTTTATCTCGCCATAGTTCTTATCATTCGCAATTCGGGATTTAAAATAATCCTTGCAATTCTCGTCTACCCAGTCATGAAGTCCGTGATGGGAAATAATAACTCTCGCAATTAACCTTGAGACACCAGCGTGAACCTTATCCGTATTTTCAGTTATAAATTTTGCACCTGCATAACTATGGTCGATCTCGCCGCGGCTGAACCGTGATATTCCCCTGATGTAGTTATCAAAGTCATTACACAGCTTACCCGCATCATGGAGCAAACCTGCAAGCCTGCCTATATTTTCAGCGCCTACTATTTTACAATATCCTGCACAAAGTTCGGCTGTATTTCTGCAATGCTCCTGAACCGACTGTTCACGTCTATTATCAGCGGAAATATGTGCTGCAAACATTTATATCCCTCCGATCATATGATGATTCTAATATTTATTATACAACAGTGTCAAAAATATGTCAATACATTTATCGAACTGTCTCTATTGTGTGTTCACTTGTCAATGGTCTTGAAGCACTTCGTTCGGTGACTTGTATCAGGCAGACCTTTGGTATGCTGTTTGAAGGCTTGTTGTACGCTGCCAGCTGTTTTCTGCCGTCTTCTAAGCTATACATCCGCAGTTTGCTGTAAAAACGTTTACCGTCCTCACGGTGCTGCCTCTCTGCCTTTCCGTTATGCCTCGGCGTCGCTACCCTGATGCGATGGTAGATGATCATTGTTCTCAAGGATTGTCTCAAACAATGTTCTATGCTGCTTATCCTTTGTCAGAAGCGCTGTCGTAAACTCTGTGCCATTGTCAGTCTGTATCTCCCTGATCGTGAACGGGAATGCTTTCAACAGTTTTTTTATGAAGTCCTCAGAACTGCAGGTGCTGTGCTCCTCGTACATTTCTCTAAAAACATAAACCTTGTACATTCATCAACTGCCGTGTATTGATAGTTTCCCACCGTTTACAACGCATTCAGATGGCACGAATTTCACATCGACCTGCACTTTCTGACCCGGATACCATGCTCTTGCATAAGGCTTGGGATTACGGGCTGTGCGCTTTTTTATCACCCTCAGCATACCGCAGTAGCTGCGTGTATAGCCGCTTTGACGCAGACTGTCCCAGAGCGCTGTCATATCGTTTTTGTAATACGGATAGCGCCGCAGTATCATCTCTTTTTCAGCATGTGTGTGTTCTTTCGGGTGATGATGAGGTCTGTGGCTTCTCTCCACAAGGCTTTTCCATGTCCCATCATATCTTGCCGACCGGTTATACACCGATTGTCGGCACACTTTGAACCGTATTGAAGCTGCCGTAGCTCTATGTTTGTAAAAATATTTCACTACCCGTTGACGAAACCGTGCTTCCTGTGCTATACTATTCATGGAACAACTCTCTTTTCTTGATTTTGGTTGGTTGGCACTTTTCATTATCATATCGAGAGTTGTTTTTCTATTTGTAGGGTCTTTGATCTATTGTAACATAACACTGAGAGGGATGAGAGGAATATGGATAAGCAGAATCTTAAAGTCATCGACCGTGACATGATGAAGTATATTGCCATCATCACCATGTTCATCGGTCATGCGGTGGCATGGATAAACCTGATGCAGCATCCCGGCGATGAATATGCCACATACAATATGCCTGTCGGTCTGATGATCGTGAGCTTCCTTTCGCTCATATGCCCGCCTGTGATGTTCTTCTTCATTGCAGACGGATACAAATACACCAGGGACAGGAAGAGGTATGCCCTGAGGCTTTTCATATTTGCCTGCATCACTCAGCCCTTTGACTGGCTCATCTTTCAGCCGCTTTACGGCTGGCGCACCTTCAATGTCATATTCACCCTGTTCTTCGGTCTTCTGGCGATCATGACATGGGAGAGCGGACTTATACTGTGGCAGCGCATTGCACTTATCGTGTTGTGCGATGCAGCTACGGTGGCTATGTCCTCGGACTGGATGCTGTTCGGTGTGCTGTTCATTCTGTTTCTGCATATTTTCCGTGACAGACCGAAGCAACGGCTCATCGCCTATTCCGTTCTCACCGCCCTGCACTTTGTCCCGAATCTTTTTTCACTTGGCAAGGTGCCGACAGCAAAGCTGCTCACAGGCATTGTGGTCATGATGTCCATGTTCGCACTGGCGTACTTTGCCATGACAGTGCTTTACAACGGGCGGAAGGGAAAACACCCCGTATTTGCAAAGTGGTTCTTCTATGCGTTCTATCCGCTGCATTATCTTGTGATATGGGGAATATATGTTATGTTCGTAAAATGAGAGGTGATCTGTTTTGACAGATATTCTCATAATAGAGGACAATGAGAGCCTGGGTCAGCTCACCTGTGATTTCCTGTGCAGGCAGGATAGAGAAGAATGTGGATGAGATAGGGCACATCGTGAAGGATGTGGTGGATACAGGCGCATCCGTAATACGAGGCAGACCCGGATGCAAAGCCCTTCTGCAGCCGCACTCTTGCGGAGCTTGTATGCGAGGAATATGCCAACAGGCTGAAGATCAAAAGGATACCTTTTGAGACTGATATCCGCACTGATGCAATGATAAGAAGCGACATGGATGGGGTGCTCAGGATGATCGGGCAGCTTATGGACAACGCCATAAAGTACGGCGACGGCACAGGCATGGCGCTTATCATAGACAAGCGTGAGGAGGGGATCTTTATCACCGTAAGGAACAACGGCACGCCCCTCCCACAGTCACAGAAGTGCCCCTGTTCCTTGATGCGTGACAGAGAACTATAAGGAAAAATCCCGCTAAACGCCTTTATGAAAAAATGCAACCAACGTGGTTTCCTTTACGATTATATGAGTGAAGGGGTGAAAAAATGGAAGACCGTGACATAGTTGCATTGTTTGTGCAAAAGGATGAAAAGGGGATAAAGGCAGCGGCTTCAAAATACGGCGGGGCTCTGAGGCAGCTGGCACATTCACTTACCGGAGACAGGCACATTGCAGAAGAATGTGAGAATGACACATATCTTGCCGCATGGAACCGTATCCCTCCGGATGACCCGTCGGAGCATCTGTTTGCATATCTGGCAAGAATAGTAAGATACAGAGCCATAGACCGTTTCAGGCAGATGAAAGGCAGAGAAGACAGGGAGTATGCAGGCGGCCTTACAAAGGAGCTGGAGGAATGTCTCCCGTCGGGAGAGAGCACCGAATCCACAGTGCTTTCCGGGGAGCTTGCGGCTGCCATAAATGCCTTTCTGGAGAAGGAGGACAGTGTGAGCCGTGATGTATTCGTAAGACGCTACTTCTTCTTCGACAGCATCGGCAGGATATGCGCACGATACGGCTTTACTCAGTCAAAGGTAAAGAGCATCCTGTTCAGGATGAGAAAAAGGCTCAGAGCAGAGCTGGAGAAGGGAGGGTATACCATACTATGAGGACGGATGAGCTTATGGAAGCCATGGGCGGCATTGATGACAGATACATAGAAAGTGCCGCAAAGAAGCCAAAAAGACGGCTCATGTATATTCTCCTGCCGGCAGCAGTCTGCATATGTGCCGCTGTGGGGCTTTCTGCATATCTGCAAAACGGCGCTTCGGATATAGCAGCAGATACAGCTACCGAGCCTGTTGACACCATCATAACGACAGTGCCGGTGATACCCTTTGAGGATACGGTGAGCATAGATGCACCCATCTCCGCCAATACATTCGTATTCAACTGGAACGGACGGAAACGCACCCTGTCAAACTACGGCTACGCAAGCTATAAAAGGTTTGAGGACATAATGGGTAAAAGCGGCATCATAGTTACCACGTCGGGCAGGATTGACGGCACCGGTGTATTCTGCGACAGATACTACATATATGAAGACGGGGACATACACCTTATAGCACAGAATGTGGGTATCAGGGAAAGCACTTTGCTTGAGACCGCCTGGCAGAAGGACATAAACGATGACGGCGTTATGGAGCTTATTACCAACAACACATATCTGACAGATCCCCACACCGGCTTTGTAGCTGTATATTCTCTCAGGGACGGGCATATGCTGGAAGGCATTATCGACGAGTACCCCGATGAGTTTCAGGGGCTTCCGAAGGAGAGCATATCAACGGAATATCTGCCGGAAACAGAACAGGTACGGTTCACTTCGGGGGGAGAGACCTGGGACGACATATACGAGGAGCAGGAGTCACCCTTGACCGACCGTATGCTGCTGTACCATGACATACGTAACGAGGATATTGCGCCTGCCCCCGGTGAGACCGCAATACTTGCAAGCTATGGAGATGTAACGCTTGTGAGCATGGCTTCCGAGGAGTTTGGGGAGCAGTATGTGCTTTGCTACAAGGACTGTAAGAAGGCAGTCAGCTGGTATGGTCACGCCGAGCTAATGCCCTTCTCGGGGATACTGGGGTACCGTGGTGTGGCAGTGATATGTACTACGGCAGACATTACCAAGACAGCAGGGGACAGCGCCGATATACAAACGCCCTACTCCGTGGAATACTACGGCATAAAGGATGACCGGCTCATATACATCGGCAGCAATTACGGGATAGGCATCGCAGAGGATCACTATTCCTACCATGTGGACACCAGAGACATTGACGGCGACGGCATTACGGAGCTTATCTCGGAGAATGTATACAGCGCTGACGGAGGGACTAATATATACATCTACAAGAGAAGCGGCAGCACTGTGTATATGGGCGAGATCGACCGTGAAGGCTACGGCATACCCATTTATGCCCCCCAGTATACAAGCTATGACAAGGAAAAGGGAGAAGCGAAAATAGTATGGACGGATGATGACAATGAAAACAAAAGCCTTACGGTGGGCATTGAGGAGCTTGCAATTAAATACCACAGGTGCTATGCGGCAAACAACAGATATTACGTCGCCTCTACCCAGCGTGGCGAATGGGTGATAGACCGGGATATGTTCGATGACAGCGGTCTTTACACCTTGCATCAAACAGAGATCGGGTATGACGGGAAAATCGACTTTGATTCGGATGACCCTGCTGACAACCGCCTCCACGGAGTATATGAGCTGCGTGATGACCAGGGTGCTGTGCCGACTCTGACAGCCTTTGATGATGTTATGGGCGTTGATGGCGTAAAGGTGGAATTCCGTTCCTACACAGGCGGCGATGTCAACAAGGATGAGTATTATTTCACGGCAGATGGGGGCAAGGTCGTATGCATTGCCCAGGCGCATTACAGCTGTGACCGTGATCTGGAGGACATTTCCCCGAATGTGGTGGCTGTTGATACGGACGGGGACGGCACAAATGAACTGCTGACCATAAACGAAGATGAAAACGGGAAGTACAGTGTGGTGGTATACCGTTTCAGGGACGGCACCGCATATGCAGGGAAAATGAAGGTGCCTTCCGGGGCGGAGGAACTGCCCCCGGACTATGAGCCCCGCTTTGTCAGGGAGGATGGCATACTGCGGCGGAATATGCACGACCCTGTGACCGATGAGGGCATTGTCATTGATGTGACGGATGAGAACATAGAATACAGCCCATTAGGGTAAAGGAAAAGACAGTGTATCGGCGGCGGTACACTGTCTTTTGTGTTCGTTTCTTTAAGGGATGCGCTCAGTCTGCCTGTTTGTCGAAGAACAGGGGCAGCTCTTCAAGGTAGATTATGTCATCACGCTTGCAGGCATCCCCCTCCGCAAGGACGGCAGCCTTTGCGGCTATTATGCCTCCAGCCCTTTCAGTGAGAGCTTCAAGGGCACGGAGAGATTCCCCTGTGCTGATAACATCATCAACTATGAGTATTCTCCTGCCCTGCATCATCTGTACATCCTCCTGTGAAAGGTACAGCCTCTGCATACCCTTTGTGGTGATGGACTGCACATCTGCGGATATGGGGTCAGTCATATAGACCTTGATCTTCTTCCTTGCCACGATATAGTTTTTGCCGCTCCTGCGGGACAGCTCATATGCAAGGGGGATGCCCTTTGATTCGGCTGTGAGTATGAGGTCATAGTCGGGGAACAGCTTTTCAAGCGCCTTTGCACATTCTATGGTAAGCTCCACATCCGAGAACATCACAAAGCCTGCGATCCTCGTCCCTTCATTCAGCCGGCACAGGGGCAGCTCCCTTGTAAGTCCTGCAACATTCAGTGTATAAGTATCCATAATAACTCCTCTGAGGTGTTTGGTGATAGGATCATGACTATGCAATTATACCACAATTTGAAATGAAACTGCACGGAATATTATAAATTTTACATATTGTTTATTTCTTCATAATATTGACTTTTTTTCGGTGATATGGTAGAATGAAAAGGATTGAAGGCAGGCTCTGCGGAGCATCTGCCTGTAAAAAGAGAAAGCAGGGTAATAATGAAAATAACAAAGCTGACAGCAGCAGCTTCTGCTGCAATACTCACCGTATCAATGCTGGCAGGTTGCACCAACACCACGTCAGGGTCTGCCACAGCCAACGAGACACAGGCTGAAAGCACGGATACCACAGCAGCCGCTCAGGTGACAGCGCCGGGCACTATCTACAATTTCACCGAGCCTGTACAGGGTGAGGAAATAGCAGTCATCACCGTGAAGGATTTCGGCACCATAAAGGTAAAGCTGTTCCCGGAGCTTCTGCCCACAGCTGTGGAGAACTTCAAGGGGCTTATCGCCATGAACTACTACGATGAGCTTATCTTCCACCGTGTCGTCAAGAACTTCATGATACAGGGGGGCGACCCCAGGGGAAACGGCACAGGCGGACAGAGTATGTGGGGCGGCAGTTTTGACGGCGGTGTGGCAGAGGGACTGTACCACTTCAACGGCGCACTTGCCTACGCAAATTCCGGCTCAACTGCCACAGACGGCAGCCAGTTCTACATTGTGTGCAACAACGATATGCAGTCCGTTGAGTCACAGATCCAGGGGCTTCCCGACAATGTGGCACAGATGTACCGTGAAAAGGGAGGCTATCCCTTCCTTGACGGCAAATACACCGTATTCGGTCAGGTAATAGAGGGCATGGACGTGGTGGAGGCCATCAGCGAGGTGGACACCGACGAGAACGACAAGCCCTTGAAGCAGGTCCTGATGGAATCCATCAGGATAGAGAAGTATGGGGAATAAGTCAGAGGTCATATGCCGCACGCTGCTGAATATCGGCCTTCTTGGAGTCGTTACCGCACTGTTTGACGGATGCATCATCTTCGGGGAGCTGTCCGCCAGGTACACCCATGCGGGCATGGATAACGGCAGTATCCCCGAGGTGCTTATTATACTCATAGTGTCCCTTGTTATGGTAGCTGTGTTCTCAAAGGGTTTCAGGGACTACGGCAGGTTTCTGCGGATGTACAGGCTTCCTGTGCTGGTTACAGTGATATTGCAGGCGGTGACATGGGTGTTCTCCCTCATATACCTGACTGGAATAAAAAACAGGGGCTACAGCGGGGATATGATGCCGGGCTTTTCAGCCTTGGGGGATCATGTTTTTCTGTGGATGATATGGGCAGTGATAGTCCTTGCCCTTGTCATCATGTGGATAGTAGTCTTTGTAAAGCGGCATGAGATACAGAAAAAGTATGCTCTTAAACACGGATACAAGTGTGACTGACAACCATGGGAGATAGAAAATGGCCAATAAATCAATAAAGCAGCTTGAAAAGGAAAAGAACAGGAGCTTTTTCATACTGGCGGCATTTGCGCTTGCAATAGGCCTTGCGCTGTTCTTTACCGGAGGCGATGCAAAGTGGGTCTCCATAGTTTTCTTTGCGGGGGCGGCGGCTCTTGTGGCTGCGGGCATCATCGGCATCAAAAAGGGGCCTAAGTACGATGACCCCGGCTCTCCTGCGGCTTTGCGACACACTCAGGCTATGAAGGTTAAGGCGGACAAAATAAGGGAAAAGGCTCATTCACACAATTCCCTCTCGGATGAGTCCTCCATGCGCCCCATGATAATATCCGGGGCGGTGTTCGGTGTGATGGCGCTTCTGAACCTGGGCATATGGTTTTTCACCGGGTACATCTATATCTGGCTCATCATAGCCTTAGTCATTACACTGGTCATGTTTATCATCTTCCTGATGAGCAAGGATCACAAGAAGCTGTTAAAGCAGTTTGAATCATACGGATATGACGAGGCAGGGGCAGAGGAGATATTCAAGGACATGGCGCTCATACGGGGCGGCGGCTTCAATGCCATTGGCAGAGAGTTCTTCATCACCGACACCAAGAACGGCCGTCTGCTCCTCAAAACAGAGGAGCTGGTGTGGGCATTTATCCGCAAGCAGTGGGTGTACAACTACACCAACGGCATCTATACAGGCCGCTCGGACAATTTCTATGTCATATATCTCAGCAATGACGGGGGATATATGGAGAGCAAGGCCTCCGAAGCTGCCTGCATGGCTGTCATAGATGAGCTGTGCGACATCATCCCGGGCTTCACAGCGGGATACAGCAAGGAAATATCTGACATATACAGCGAGGATCCCGCCTCCTTCAAGGGAAAGACCTTGCCCTATGTTGACAGGTACTCTATGCTGCAGCCCACCCCGGAGGATGAATAAAGGACATCATCATCATCAAGGCCCCGCCCACGAGATCTTGATGATGATTTTTATAAAGGAGACCCGCTATGTCAATAACTGTTGACCAAAGCACAACGGCACCGCCAAGGGCTATCTGTATGTAGTTGACGAGCCTGTTGATGTGAGTGAGGATGTTTTTCAGCACCCGAATACGTCAATGGACGAAAACGCAGAATTTCTGACAGCAAGGCCGTTAAAGCTCAGGCTGCTGTGGGAACTGGAGGTATAAATGAGACTGGACGGTTTTGGACTGCTTGTAGATGATATGGCAGTGATGATACGCTTTTACAGGGATGTTCTGGGCTTTGAGATAAAAGAAAGCGAGGACACGGAGAATGTTTATCTCATAAAAGACGGAACGCTGTTCCTGCTCTACGGCAGGCAGGATTTTGAAAAGATGACCCACCGCAGATATGAATATATCAAGGGGCTCAACGGGCATTTTGAGATAGCCCTTTACGTTGATACCTTCAATGAGGTGGATGCCGTATTCAAAAGAGCCGTGGAAAGCGGGGCGACACCTGTTCTGGAGCCGGAGCTTGAGCCCTGGGGTCAGCGGACGTGCTACATTGCAGACCCAGAGGGAAACCTCATTGAGATAGGCTCCTGGAACAAGCCCTATGAGGAAAAGGACAGATAGCTTCACAGCCGATGAGGTTTGCGGCATACCTGCGGGTGTGCCGCATTTTACAAATCAAAGCGGCACTTCAGGCAACGACGGTAATCCCCCTAAGAACGATGATCCGTTTTGGTGGTTTACAGGCTTTGGTCTGCGCTTTATGTAACACAGTATAAACATCACAGTAATAGCATAACAGCCTTGCGGGAAGGGACGATAAGTCTCTCTCCGCAAGGCTGTTGGTGTGTAAATGAAGGTCATGCTTATATGAGTACACCGTTGCAGTGGTCAGTCTCGTGCTGGATTATCTGTGCGGTAAAACCGCTGTATCGCTTCTCATGGGTCTTCATGTACTTGTCCTGATAGCGAACTTTGATGCTCTTGTATCTGGTTACGGGACGGGGCTCGCCAATGAGTGACAGGCAGCCCTCCTTTGTTTCATAGGGCTGATATCCGGCTATGATCTCGGGGTTGAACATGGTGACTATCTTTTTATCGTCATAGAATACGATTATCCTTTTGAAAACGCCTATCATGTTTGCAGCCATTCCAACGCAGCCGTTTCTGTGATATTCAAGGGTCTCCGCAAGGTCAGCAGCAGCTTGGAGGTCTTCTGCCGATGCATCTCTGGCCTTTACTTTCAGCATGACAGGGTCGTGTATCAGTTCTTTTACCATGACCTGTTCTCCTTTTGCAGGTATTCAAGCAGCCCCTCACAGCCCTCGGTTATATCATCATATGCCTTGTCAAAATCCCCTGTATACCAGGGGTCGGAAATGTCCCTTGGATTTTCGGAATATTCAAGCAGAAGGTGTATCTTGTTATCGGGGTCAGCAGGGATGATACGCATCAGATTCCTGATATTATACTGCTCCATGCAGACAAGAAGGTCATATTCGTCATAATCCGGCCTTGTCACCTGGCGTGCATGATGCCGTGTGTAGGGGATATGCTCCTTGTCCAGCTTGCGTTTGGCAGGGGGATACATATCATTGCCGATCTCCTCACGGGAGGTGGCGGCAGATGAGACTTGTATCTCATCCGCAAGCCCCCGCTTTTTTATCATATCCCTCATGATGAATTCGCTCATTGCCGAGCGGCAGATGTTGCCGTGGCAGATAAAGAGTATTTTAACCATATGCCTTCACCTGTCCTGTGATCTCAAATCCGTTTTCCCGAACGTCGCAGGTGAAGAATAATATCTCCACCCCTGCGGTCAGAGCATCCTTCCATGCCGTTTCAAATTCGGGGTGGGTATCGGTGTTGGGTCTTACCTCATTTATGCCGTTCATCTGTATCACAAAGGCAAGCACCGCACCATAGCCATCCCCCTTAGCCCTTATTAGCTCATGGATGTGCTTTATACCACGCTCGGTAGGGGCATCGGGGAAGTAGCCTGTGCCGTCCCTTTCAAGGGTGCAGCCCTTGACCTCCATAAGTATCCTTTCGCCGCTCTTTTCAAGACAGAAATCCATCCTTGAACTGCCGTAGGTGTATTCGGGGATGATCTTTTCATACCCCTGTCTTTCCAGCCATTCAAGCATGACCTTGTTGGGGGCTTGTGAGTCTATGTTGATAATAAGTCCGTTGGACTTTCTTACTGCCACAAGGTCGTATTTCGTTTTGCGCCCCGCAGTGCCGGGAGCGGTGAGCCATATGTCACAGCCCGGTATCAGAAGCTCCCTGCAGCGCCCTGTATTCTTGACGTGGACTGTTTCGACCCTGCCGTTTATCTCCGCCTGGGCGATAAACCTGTTGGGGCGGGAGAGAAACTTCCCCCCTGTGATGTTCCCGTATGTCATGACTGTTTATCCTGCTTCTCTGAGATCAGTGTAGTTTACTCCGTTATCACCGTCGGATACAAAGCATACGGCATCATCATGGGAAGGAAACTCAAAAACCGAGTAATCCTCGATATAATCATAGTCCTTGATACGGTCTGCGGCTGCCCTGTCTTTCATGCTGTATACTCTGATAGCCACCTTTACTCCTTTGTCATCAAGGGCTGTTTTGATACGGTAATACCTTTCCAGTATCTCGTCCTTTTCAAGGGGCTCCGGCACTATGTCGTAAAGGACCATTACGTTATCGGCAATGTAGTCCTCAAAGGTGGTGTTTTTGTCATAGTCCCTGGGAGGAAAGTGATTGTAGGTGTTCTCGCACATATTTACCTTGTCTTCCGGGTATATTTCATGTATGGTGTCATTTACAAGGGCATAGAAGTCATCACCGTAGCGCTTGTATATGTAGTCACAGCACACAAGCATATGGGAGGGGCGCTCGTCCATGCCGTAGACACGTATCTCCTTGCCGGGCACCTCCTTGCAGGTGCAGTATACGTCACAGCCCGCACCGCCGGGGAACAGAGCCTTGCGCTTGACTGTCAGGTCGATGCCGTAGCGTTCCTCACACTTGGATACGGCGTATTCTATGGACTTTGCATGATTTCCCACTGTAAAGCCGCAGCCTGTCAGCAGAGCCCCTGCCACAGCTATCGCTATCAACATTATCCCTTTCATTTTTTAAACCTCCGATCGTGATACATGATCCATAGCTGTTATTATACACTATAAATCATCAAAATTCAATACCAAAATCCACATTGTTGGCTTTCCTTCAAAATCCCAATGTTTTTTACAAAATCCGATTGACTTTTAAAATAATATGGTATATAATGCATTGAGGTGAGACAGATGAAGGTGTTTTTTACCCGCCACGGGGAAACTGAATGGAACCGCAGGGACATTATACTTGGCCGTGAGGACATCCCCCTCAACGAGACGGGGAGAGAACAGGCGGCTGCCCTTGCACAGCGTATAGAAGATGAAAAGATCCCCATAGATGTGATAATATGCTCTCCCTTGTCAAGAGCTGTGGAAACAGCCGGGTATTGTGCCCGCAAGCTGGATATTGATGTTATCACAGACCAAAGGCTGATAGAATGGGATTTCGGGGAATATGAGGGCAAAGACAGACATACCCCCGGCTATCAGCAGGCAAAGGGTGAATTTGCTGTAAGGCTGCCCGGCGGTGAATCCGTATTTGATGTGACGGCAAGGGTGTATGCTCTGCTTGATGAGCTGCCCCGGAAATACCCGGGGAAAAACGTGCTCCTGGTTTGCCACGGGGGAGTGTGCCGAATTATCGAGTGCTATGCAAGAGGGCTTACCCATTATGAGTTCATGCACTTTTTTATGGGCAACTGCGAGCTCAGGAGCTATGATCCGCAGGACATTTCTGTGAAGAGGTAAGGACTATGTATCAGAATCTGAACAAAGACTGGACGATGCGCACTCTTGGGAAGATGGAGTGCGAGGTTAAGGTAAATATACCCTGCACTATGTACAAGGCTCTGCTTGACAGGCGGCTCATATCCGACCCGTTTGCAGGGCTGAACGAGCTTACCGCAACGGGTCTTTCAGAGAGCGACTGTGTGTTTGAGAAGGTGTTTGAGCTTGAAGAGGAGGGGATGGAGCATTATCTGCTCTCCTTCAAGGGCATTGATACCCTTGCGGATATATACCTCAATGAAAAGCTCATAGGCCATGCGGAGAATATGCACAGGGAATATGTGTTCGATGTTACGGACACAGTGCAGAGCGGTGAAAACGTGCTGACGGTGTATATCCATTCTCCCGTGAAGTACATCACCGAGAAGAATGCCGAAGAAAGACTGTGGGGAGTGGATTCCACCATGGCGGGCTATCCCCATATCCGCAAGGCTCATTATCAGTTCGGCTGGGACTGGGGTCCGAAGCTGCCCGATATGGGTATCTGGCGGGGCGTGGATCTCATCGGTGTTGAGGGCGGCATAATAGACGATGTGCGCATAAGGCAGGATCATTCCGACTATGATGAATCCTCTGCGGTGATGCTGGAGATAATGACTGCCGTCAGATACCCTGTGGATGCCCGGCTGGATATTACCGTCCTTGACCCGGAGGGCAGGGAATGTGCCCATGAAAGGGTCGCTGCACAGGAAAAGACATATATTGACATACCCCTCTTTGCCCCTGCCCTGTGGTATCCCGCAGGCTACGGAAAACAGCCCCTGTACAGGGTGTCCGCAAGGCTCATGCAGGGGGACAGGTGCCTTGATGAGAAAAAGGTGCGCATAGGCATACGCACCCTGCGCCTTTGCCGTGACAAAGACGATAAGGGGGAGATGTTTGCCTTTGAGGTAAACGGCATAAAGATATTTGCCATGGGTGCGGACTATATCCCCCAGGATCAGCTCATCACCCGTGAAACGGCATATACCACCCGCCGCCTGCTGCGTATGTGCAGGCGGGCGAACTTCAATATGCTGCGTGTATGGGGCGGAGGAGTATATCCGGCAGACAGCTTCTTTGATCTCTGCGATGAAATGGGAATACTCGTATGGCAGGACTTTATGTTTGCCTGCTCTGTATACAAGGCGGATGCAGCATTTCTTGACAATGTGCGCCATGAGGTGACGGACAACGTAAAGCGCATAAGGAATCACCCCTGCCTCGCCCTGTGGTGCGGCAACAACGAGGTGGAGTCCATGTGGGAGGGCTGGGGCATCGACTCTCCCGACCGCTACAAGAAGGACTATCTGCGTATATTTGAAAGCCTTATCCCAAAGCTCTTGGAGGTGCTTGACCCCCGTACTCCCTACTGGCCGTCGTCGCCCTCATCAGGAGGAGGTTTCAGCGACAGCTCCTCCCCCGACAGGGGAGATCAACACTTCTGGGCGGTATGGCACAGCTACAAGCCGGCGGAGGATTATCTGAACCACGAGTTCCGCTTCTGCTCCGAATACGGCTTTGAATCCCTGCCCTCCAAAAAGACACTGGAGACATTCGCCTCAAAGGAGGATATGAACCTCATGTCCCCTGTGATGGAGCTGCACCAGAAATGCACCGAGGGCACGGAAAAGCTCATGTACTACATGGCAAAGACTGTGCGCTATCCCTATGACATTGACGGGGTGGTATATGCCACACAGCTTATCCAGTCCGATATGATACGCATGAATGTGGAGCATATGCGCCGCAGCAGAGGAGTGTGCATGGGGTCTCTCTACTGGCAGGTAAATGACTCCAACCCTGTTATCTCCTGGTCATCCCTTGACTACTTCCACCGTCCCAAGGCGCTGCACTATGCGGCAAGGCGGTTCTATGCACCTGTCCTTGTATCCGCATACAGGAAGGGTGACAGCATAGCCCTCAACGTATCCTCGGAGAAGATGGAGCAGGTGTGCGGAAAACTCAGATATGCCCTCAGAAACAGCAGGGGGGAGATACTTGCACAGGGTGAGACGGAGGTAACGGCAGAGCCCCTGTCCGCAAGGGATGTCATCACCCTTCCCGATGAATACGGCAATGGTGCAAAAAGTCCGGAATGCTACCTGGAATACAGTCTCATAGCTGATGATATGACTGTGCTGTCTGAGGGTACATATATGGATATGCCACCGAAGGCTTTCAGATTTACAGATCCCGGTCTCTGGCTGAGTGTTGCGGAGGAAGCAGACCGCTTTGTTATCACAGTGACTGCAACAGCATTTGCAAGGGGCGTATGGCTTGAATACAGCGGTGATGATCCTGTGTTCTCCGATAATTTCTTTGACCTGCACGCAGGCTCAAAGACTGTGTATCTAAGCAAGCACCAGCTGAAACGGGGCACCACCTTAAAGAATGTAATAAAGCATCTGTCTGCAAGATCCTACTACGAGATGCTGTACAGGGCCTGACAGACAGAGGACACGATAAAGGAGTACGAATATGCAAGGAAGGTTTATATCACTGCTGCTTGCGGCACTTATGACAACTGCCTGCGGTGCCCGAGATGCAGCAGAGCAAAAGCAGGACACCACAGCCCAACAGACCGCCGCAGAGGAGACTATAACAACAATGCCCGAAGCCGATGAGATGACCCAGCGTTCCCTGTACAGACTGGGGAGCACCAACAGGCTGAAAGCCGCCATTGCCAAGGCAAGGAGCGGTGAAAAGACCACCATCGCCTACATAGGCGGCTCCATAACGGAGGGTATGGGCGGCACCCCCGCAACCTGCTATGCAAGGGTGTCCTTTGACAGCTTTGCCCGGATGTTCGGCACAGGGGACAATGTGGAGTATGTCAATGCGGGTATCAGCGGCACACCCTCACGGCTTGGGAATCTGCGTGTCAAAAGGGATGTGCTTGACAAGTCACCGGATGCTGTATTTATCGAATTCTGCGTCAATGACTCCATGGATGAGCTGGCAAAGCAGTCCTACGAATCACTGGTAAAGACTGTTCTTGAAAGCGACACCCACCCGGCAGTGATACTTGTGTGCAACCGCCTGAAAAACGGCTACACCGCCCAGGAAAACATGAAGGCCATAGCCGATCACTACGATATCACCGTAGTATCTCCCGCTGATGCCTTCACCCCTGCCATTGAAAGCGGTGAATTCGTATGGGAGGACAACTACGCAGACGAATCCCACCCCAATGACAAGGGTCATGCCCTTGTGGCAGGCTTTATCACCTATATGTGGCAGTGTGCGGATGCAGCCCCTGACACAGGGGAGTACACTTTGCCCGAAAATGAGCTGTTCGGTGCGCCCTATGCCTTTGCACAGCTTGTCACACCGGAGATGACCGATTCCGACATCATCACCATAGAGGATACGGGGGCATTCAAGACCGGCTCCCAGGGACCCAGGCTCTTTACTTCCTGCTGGCGCCTTGATGAGGGCAAGGATCCCTTTAAATTCAAGGTGGAGGGCAGCTCACTGTTTATTGTGTTCCAGCGCAACAAGACATCTGATATGGGTGCCTTTGACGTGTACATCAACGGCAGCAAGATAAAGACTGTAAACACCTGCCAGAGCGACGCATGGGGCGACCCTTACGCAGAGCAGATAATCAAATTCCAGTCCGAAAAGTCAATGGATGTGGAGATAGTCCCCACGGATGACAGCGCAGGGAAGAAGATACGCATACTGGGAATAGGCGCAAGATAAGCAAAGCGGATATCACGGCATAACCGTGGTATCCGCTTTTGATTTGTATTGTGGTTTGCAGGCTCACAGGGGTCTTCTCTTTGCCGAGTACGTTTCTGCAATGATCCTGTACACGGTAACAGCCTGTATTTGTGCCGGGGAGAAGTTCGTGTTGTCTATGCCGTAGTGGTGCATAAGCAGGGCAAGTATGCGGGGCTTTTCACTTTCCTCAATAGTTTCTGCCACGCCTGTGCCGATAACGCTTTCATAGGCATAGGATGCAGTACAGCCCCATTCATCTGACGGCAGGATAAGGGAGCCTGTGTCAGTCTCAAAGCCTACATTGGGGTTTTGGGCTATAAGGTCGTGTTTCTTCCCCTGTGCTGCCCCGTGGAAATACAGTGTCAGCTGTTCGCCATCCAGCTCAAAGCAGAAATTGACGGGTACGATGTATGGGGCTTTCCCGTCATTCATGGCAATGCGCAGTACCCTTGCACTTGACAGTATCTCCCGTATCTCACCGATGTTGGTGACCTCTCTGTCTTTTCTTCTCATACGTCCTCCTCCGGGCTATCCCTTTAGCTCCTTTATCCTGTCACGGAGCTGTGCTGCGTGCTCAAATTCAAGCAGCTTTGCAGCCTCGTTCATGCGGGCGGTAAGGGATCTGATAAGCTCGTCCTTCTCCTTCCTGCTCATTTGCTTTGCAGGCTTCTTCTTAGTCTCCTCCTTGGTGGAGATCTCTATAATGTCACGCACATCCTTGATTATGGTCTTGGGAGTGATGTCGTGCTCCTTGTTGTAGGCTATCTGCAGCTCCCTGCGGCGGTTCGTCTCGGTTATGGCACGCTCCATGGAGCCTGTGACCGTATCGGCATACATGATGACCTGCCCCTGTGCATTTCTTGCGGCACGTCCTATGGTCTGTATGAGGGAGGACTCGGAACGGAGGAAGCCCTCCTTGTCCGCATCAAGTATTGCCACAAGGGATACCTCCGGGATGTCAAGCCCTTCTCGTAGCAGATTTATGCCCACAAGTACGTCAAATTCACCCAGCCGCAGATCACGGATTATCTCCATGCGCTCCATTGTGTCAATGTCGTGGTGCATATACCGCACCTTGACCCCTGCTTCATCCAGAAAATCAGTCAGATCCTCCGCCATTTTCTTTGTAAGGGTGGTGACAAGCACCCGCTCATGCTTTTCGGTGCGCAGATTTATCTCACTGAGCAGATCCTCTATCTGCCCCTCCACAGGCTTTACGGTGATCTCAGGATCCACAAGACCGGTGGGGCGGATTATCTGCTCTACTGTCTGGCTGCTGTGCTCCTTTTCAAAGGGACCGGGGGTGGCTGATACGAATATTGCCTGCCCTATCTTCTCCTCAAACTCCTCGAACCGCAGAGGACGGTTGTCAAAGGCGGAGGGCAGACGGAACCCATAATCGATGAGGACGCTCTTTCTTCCTCTGTCCCCGGCGCTCATGCCCCGTATCTGGGGCAGGGATACGTGAGACTCATCCACAAACAGCAGAAAGTCCTTGGGAAAATGATCCAGCAGCGTGTAGGGTGTAGAGCCGGGGGCACGCCCTGCAAGGATCCGGGAATAGTTCTCGATGCCCTTGCAGAAGCCTATCTCCTCCAGCATCTCCACATCGTACATGGTGCGCTCCCGTATGCGCTGCGCCTCTATGAGCTTGCCCTGGGACTCGAAATACTTCACCCGTTCTGCCAGCTCTGCCTCTATCTCCTCAATGGCGGCATGAAGGTGCTCCTTTCCCACAACATAGTGGGAGGCGGGGTAAATGGCGGTATGGGCAAGGGTAGCCACCACCTCCCCTGTAAGGGGCTTGAATTCACATATGCGGTCGATCTCATCCCCGAAGAATTCCACCCTGATGGCATTTTCCGGGGAGCCTGCGGGGAATACCTCCACAGTGTCCCCTCTGACACGGAACTTGTTGCGGACAAAGTTTATGTCGTTGCGCTCGTACTGGTCGGCAACAAGCTTTGCCAGAAGGTCGTCCCTTGATATCTCCATGCCCTTTCGCAGAGATATGACGTTGGCACGGTATTCCTCAGGGGCACCCAGTGAGTATATGCAGGATACCGATGCCACTATGATCACATCACGCCTTTCGGCAAGGGCAAGGGTGGCGGAGTGGCGCAGCTTGTCTATCTCATCATTTATGGCACTGTCCTTTTCAATGTATGAATCCGTCTGGGGGATGTAGGCCTCGGGCTGATAGTAATCATAGTAGGACACGAAGTATTCCACCGCATTGTGGGGGAAAAACTCCTTGAATTCCGTGCAGAGCTGTGCCGCTAAGGTTTTGTTGTGGGCAAATACCAGAGTGGGGCGGTTGAGCCTTGCAATGACATTTGCCATTGTGAATGTCTTGCCGGAGCCTGTAACGCCCAATAGTGTCTGTGCCTGCATACCGTCAAGCACGCCCTGCGTAAGCCTTTCTATGGCGGCGGGCTGATCCCCGGCGGGCTTGTAATCGCTGACAAGTTCAAATCTATCCATGTTTTCACCTGCAAAAGTGTTAGTTTATTGCTGTTCACTCGTTTTGGGAATGGTCACAGTGGCAACAGTGCCTTCCCCTATGACGCTCCTGATGTCAACAGTGGCACTGCACATTTCCGCAAGGCGCTTTTTGATGTTTTCCATGCCGATGTGGGAGCGGCCGTCATTTTTGACCTCGTTCACGTCAAAGCCTGTGCCGTCATCGGATATTATAACAAGATGCGCATCATCTGTCTCACGGGTGGCAATGGTGAGGGTGCCGCCTCCCGGCTTCTTGCTGATGCCGTGCTTTACCGCATTCTCCGCAAGAGGCTGTATGGAGAGCTGGGGCAGCTCAAAGGCTGTGTCCTGTATATCGTATTCTATGTTCAGCTTTTTCCCGAAACGGAGCTTTTCGATGTAAAGGTATTTCTTCAGGTGTTCAAGCTCCTGTTCAAAGGGGATGGGAGTGGTCTGCTTCAGGGAATCCATATTGCTGCGCAGATACTGGGCAAAGGTTATGGTAGCTTCATAGGCAGTGGGAGGATCCAACTTGCACAGCATGGCAATGGATGAAAGGGAATTGTACAGGAAATGTGGCTGTATCTGTGATACCATGACCGATACCTTTGCCTCATACAGCTCCTTTTCCATCTTGTCGTGCCGTCTGACCTCCTTGTGCTGATGCAGAAGATCCAGTACCACACGGACGATCTGGTACACCATAGTGAAGGCAAGCCCCACATGGGAGAAGGTGAATGTGATGAAATGCATATAGTGATCTACAATATCCACCATTACCGACAGTGAAAGGGGGCTCCAGGATATTAGCAGGGAAAGAGCCCAGCTGTTGCTGCGCACCTCCAGCAGGAGCAGCACTGATATGGCTGCAAAGCAGAACATTGTGATGAGGTACATCAAGGGCATAGTGGAATGCAGATCCCCGATGTCCCCGATGTGCATACCCATAGCAAAGAGGACGAAAAGCACATAGACCACGCATATGAGGTTTGCGGCGGATCTTACCGCAGCTCCCTTCAGATTGGCCTTGAAATAGAAAAAAATGGATGCCACAAGGAAGTAGTTTGTAAGGGTGGACAGGGCAAGGCAGACAACAGGCTCTGTTATCCAAAGATTCATGTAGTCCGACACGGATTCGGTTATCATGAATGAGCCCCAGAAAAAGCACAGCACGCCGAAGGCAAGGTACTTGTAGTCTATGGTGCCCAGAATGAATGCCGCCGTGGGGAACACAAACACACCTATGAAGCAAACTATAAGGAAGATCAGCAGCAGCGGTACAGCATCAAAGAAGAATGTCCTGTAAAGTCCGTTTGTCTCGCACAGGTACACGGATATGCAGTCCGTGTAATTTGCGTGCTGCTCATAGGGGTAGGATATCTCAAAGGTGTAGACTTCATCATAGGAAAAGCCGTTATCCTTGCCGGTGTCATACACGGCTGTCCTGAACCCCGGTGTGTCATCCCGTTTGCTGTCTGCGGGAGTGTGGGACACTACTACTGTCCCGTCCGCCTTTTTCAGGGAAAACCAGACGTTCTTCCCTGAAATGACCACCTCCGGGTACTGCTGTATCGCCTCCGGGAGATTTCCTCTGAAGGTTATGGTCTTAAAGAAGAAATCGATGTCATCGGTGCTGCGGACGGAGCTTTGCGTGCCTCCGTCAGCGGAATATGTCCCGTTTAACAGCACAGGGAACCATAGACTGGTCTTTTTCTTGTCAAAGCAGCGCACGCTCATAAGGGCAACTATTCCAAACATGATGAATATAAACCCCATCAATACAGCGGTGAGTTTTCTGCTGCCTGTAATATCCTTCATCATATCACAACCTGAAAGCGGGCAGCAGGTCGTAAGCTTGACCTACTGCCCGCATACTTTACATAAAGCCTTTTGTACCTTTATTCCCGGAATGGTTATTCATAGAGGGGATACTTTGCGCAGATCTCGGTAACGCCTGCCCTGATGGCATCAGCGCTGTTTTCAAAGTCCTTTGCGGCAAGATACATATACTCGGCGATCTTCTGCATATCCTCCACACCAAGACCTCTTGTGGTGACAGCCGCAGTGCCTACTCTTACGCCACTTGTAACAAAGGGCTTCTGGGGATCATTGGGGATGGCATTCTTGTTGACGGTGATGTATACCTCATCAAGTCTGTGCTCGAATTCCTTGCCGGTAAGATCAAAGGGGCGGAGGTCAACAAGCATAAGGTGGTTATCGGTGCCGCCTGATACAAGGTCAAAGCCCTTGTCGAGGAGACCCTTTGCAAGAGCCTGTGCATTGGCAACGATATTTCTGCCGTACTGCTTGAAGTCATCGGAGAGAGCCTCACCGAAGCAGACAGCCTTGGCTGCAATGACGTGCATGAGAGGTCCGCCCTGTGTGCCGGGGAATATGGCGGAGTTTATCTTCTTTGCGAGTGCCTCGTCGTTGGTGAGGATAAGACCGCCTCTGGGACCTCTGAGGGTCTTGTGGGTGGTGGTGGTGGTGATATCGGCATAGGGGACAGGGGACATATGTACGCCTGCGGCAACGAGCCCTGCGATGTGAGCCATATCCACCATAAGGTATGCATCAACGGAATGTGCAATATCAGCCATGCGCTTGAAATCAATTGCCCTGGGGTATGCGGATGCGCCTGCAACTATGAGCTTGGGGCGAACCTCCTTAGCCTGCTTTTCAAGGGCATCGTAGTCTATGTAGCCGTTGTCGTCAACACCGTAGGGTACAAAGTTGAAGTACTTGCCGGAGATGTTGACCTTGGAGCCGTGGGTAAGGTGGCCGCCGTTGTCAAGGCTCATGCCCATAACGGTGTCACCGGGGGTCAGGAGCGCAAAGTATACAGCGGTGTTTGCCTGTGCGCCGGAATGGGGCTGTACATTGGCAAACTGTGCGCCGAAGAGCTTCTTTGCCCTCTCAATGGCTATGGTCTCGACTATATCAACATCCTCACAGCCGCCGTAGTAGCGCTTTCCGGGATAGCCTTCCGCATACTTGTTTGTAAGCACGCTGCCCATTGCAGCCATAACTGTGGGAGATACGATGTTCTCACTGGCGATAAGCTCCAGATTCCTTCTCTGGCGGGCCAGTTCAAGGGCCATAGCATCCCCGACTTCCTTGTCGGCATTGCATACAAATCCCACTGTGTCCATGATGTTAGCGTACATATTCTTTATTCCTTTCATTTTAAATTAAAAAGACTTACAGCCGATGCTGCGGTACATTCATATAGTATACCACATTATTTTCAGTTTGTCTACCTGATTTGCAAAAATCTTTGTGAAAAATTCTGATTTCAAGTCCTGACCCTTTGCTGTGGCACAAGCCGTCAGCTCAGTGTGCGCACAGACTCCTTGATGATAAGATCCCCGCTTATTGTGATCGTCCTTGCCGGGGAATCGGGGGAGTATATCCTTGAAAGCAGTGTTTCCACAGCTTTGCCTGCCATGTAGTCGGAATCCACGTTGATGGTGGTTATGGGGGGCTTGCTTATCTCGGAGATAAGGTAATTGTCATAGCCTACCACGGACACATCATCGGGGACGTGCCTGCCTATGGCTTCAAGCTGATTTATGGCTTTATAGGCGGCTTCGTCGCAGTTGCATACAAATGCTGTGGGAAGCTCCTCCGGGAATATGATATCTGTGTTGGTGTGCTCGTCACGGTCATCAAGTGTCCATTCGGGCTTTACTTCAATGCCGTATTCAAGCATTGCCTTTCTGTACCCCATATAGCGGTCGAATATACTGGAGGTGGACATGACTGTGCCGATAAAGCCTATCTTTCTGTGCCCCCTGCTGATGAGGTGGGTGGTGAGCTCATATCCCCCCATGTAGCCGTTGGTGACTACCGAATCCACTCCCGAGCCTGCATAGTAGTAGTCAAGGAGCAGCAGGGGGAGGCTTGTGTCCCTCAGAGTTTCCACATATTTCCTGCTGAGCTGACCCAGGGAGATGACGGAGCAGACCTTCCCGTCGGTGATGAATTTGGGCAGTACAAGTCCTTTCTCATCCTCCTCGGACAGATTGCAGATAAGAGAGTAGTGGCCTGTCTTCATCAGTCTGTTCACAAGGGAATTGTAAAGCGCCCAGTAGAAGGAGCCGTTGGGATCCATGAACTTGGCAGGGATAAGCACCCCCACCATGTTGTTGTCCTTTCTGACGGGGGTGGTTCTTGGGGGCACATAGCCCATGGAGCGGGCAGTCTCCTTTATCTTTTTCCGCAGCTCATCGCTGACCCCCTTCTTATCCGCAAGGGCTTTGGATACGGTGACATTGCTGGTGTTGCACGCCCTTGCAATGTCGGCTAATGTGATCTGTTTGCTCATATGATCTCCCCTCGGACTGATGGATGGTTACGGCAGCTGCGATATTCGGCTTAACAAAAAACATTATACTACCAATTTATTTTTTTGTAAAGTGTTATTTGTGAAATATGTGTATTTAGCTAAATTAATCTTATTGAATTTGATTAATTAATCAATTAACCCTTGACAAATTAACTTGTCTGTTGTAATATAACATCAGACAGCTTTTAGGGTAAAGGAGCTGTGCGAAGAAACGTCTGTCCGCTAAGGAGGTAACCATGATACATCCCACATACCTGAAAATGAAGGAGGAGCAGGAAAAGCTGCTTTCCCGACCCAACTGCGTATCCGATTTCTACAACGGCATATATGACCGCTATGCGAATCCTGTGCTCACCCGTGAGCATATACCTCTCCACTGGCGTTTTGACCTTGACAGCAGCACCAACCCTTATTTTGAGGAGCGCCTTGGGGTAAATGCGGTGTTCAATGCGGGGGCTGTAAAGCTCGGTGGCAAATACTGTCTTGTTGCCCGTGTGGAGGGCAATGACCGCAAGAGCTTTTTTGCTGTGGCAGAAAGCTGCAAGGGGACAGAAGGGTTCAGATTCAGGAGCCACCCCATAAGAATGCCTGTTAATACAGAGGATGAGACAAATGTGTATGATATGCGCCTTACACAGCATGAGGACGGCTGGATATACGGCGTATTCTGCGTGGAAAAGAGCGCAGGAACGGCTGATCTCTCCGATGCGGTGGCATCTGCGGGCATAGCAAGGACTAAGGATCTGGAAAACTGGGAAAGACTGCCCGACCTTGTTACCCTGAGAAGCCCACAGCAGAGGAATGTTACTCTTCTCCCGGAATTTGTGGACGGCAAGTATGCCTTCTACACCAGACCCATGGACGGCTTTATTGAAACAGGCTCGGGAGGCGGCATAGGCTTCGGCCTTGCAGAGGATATCACCCATGCAGTCATAGATGAGGAGCGCATGACCAGCATCAGGAGATACCACACCATAACGGAATCCAAGAACGGCGCCGGGGCAACTCCCATAAAGACCGACAAGGGCTGGCTCCATATAGCCCACGGTGTGAGGAATACCGCTGCGGGTCTCAGATATGTGATATACTGCTTTGTAACGGATCTAAAATGCCCCTGGAAGGTGATCGCAGAGCCTGGCGGATACCTTATCGCACCCATGAAGGGGGAGCGTGTGGGGGATGTGTCAAATGTGGTGTTCACAAACGGCGCAATAGCCGATGACAACGGTGACGTGTATATCTACTACGCCTCATCGGATACCCGTCTTCATGTGGCAGTGTCCTCTGTGGAAAAGCTCCTGGACTACGCTTTCAATACTCCCGCAGATGCCCTTACCACTGCTAAATGCGTGGCACAGCGCTGTGACCTTATCGACCGCAATCTGGCACTGCTCTCACAGCAGTGATAAAGCCGGGAGTTGCACAATGTGCGGCATGGAACAAATAGCTTTTTGTGAATTATCACCAAAAACTATTAACTTACATTATGCAATTAATAGAAAAGATTAATTTAAGTAAAATAATACTTGATTTTTTAAGCAAATTGATAGATAATGTTAGTCAGAAGACAACAGGACATACATGGCACGTTCACCCGCTGGACGAACGATGTTCCGAATGTCCGGGTCTTAAGGGAGAATTGTAAATCATTTAGGAGGAAGTAAACATGAACAAGAGAGTATTTGGCGCAGTATGTGCCACAGTCCTCACAGCATCGCTTTTCTCTGCCTGCGGCGGCGGGAACACCGGCAATACCAGTACCGGAGGCACCACAGCAGCTCAGGGCGAAACACCTGCTGCGAGCGGTTCCTCATCCGGCTTTAAGCGCATTGCCGACATTGACACGGCTGCACTTAAGGGCACATCCATCACCCTCTACACCCACGGCGGCAACAGAGTTCTCGGTGAGGAGAAGAAGGATGCAGACGGCAACACCTACCGTGATGAGTCCTATGCTTACTTGAAGCATCTGGCAGAAAAGTTTGAGGAGGAATACGGCGTACACGTTGACCTTCAGGTAAACTCCACCGAGGATGACATCCGCCCCCTGCTCCAGACAAAGGACCCCGGCATTGATATCTACACCTCTCCCAACTGGTCCATAGAGGAATGGCAGCAGTATGCTATCCCTTACTGCACCGTTGAGGAAGCCAAGGCTCTCTACGGCGACTATGCCACTACTATGGTAAATGACGGCACAAACATCTATTCCCTCATGCCTGCAAAGACCTACAACAACGCTGTTGTATACAATGAGGAGACCATCAAGAAGGTGGGCTATGATTCCATCCCCACCACCAAGGAGGAGTTTGAGAACCTCTGCCAGGCACTTCGTGACGCAGGCATAGATCCTATCGCTATGCACCGTGTTGAGAACTGGCCTCTCTCCACTATCAACGACTTTGCCAACTATGTGGCAGGCTCCAATGACGCATATCCCTCCATGCTCAAGTCCGACGAGCCCTTCAGCGAGTCCCACCCCATGGGCAAGACCATAAGAATGTATACCGAGTGGAAGTCAAGAGGCTTCTTTGAGGCTGATACCTACACCGATTTCGGCGTAGCAATGGACGTTGTAGGCAACGGCAAGGCCGGCATGATGCTCTTCGGCGCATGGGTAGTTCCCCAGATCCAGGGCCGCTGCCCCGAGGGCACTGATCCTTCCGTTATCAAGTTCGCTCCCGCTCCCGACTTCGGCGCTGGCCAGTATGTAATGGCTTCTGCTGCAGACGGCTACGCCATTTCTCAGGGCTGCGACAATGTTGACGCTGCAAGACTCTTCATCGAATACATCTCCGAGTCTCCCCAGTATCTGGCAGACAGCGGCTACATCGCAATGAAGGAAGGCGTAACTCCTATCGTTCCCGACCTCTACAAGCTCATAGACGATGCAGTTGCAGCAGGTACCTGCAAGGTGCTCTTCTCCTATGCAACAGACCAGAACTCCATCAACAATGAGGCTGTTCTTTCCGAAGCTAACCTCCTTGCTGATGTGAAGTACGCCGGCAACCTGTTCGACTCCATGGATGTTACCAAGGAGCCTGACTGGACCGCATATGATGCACAGGTTGAAAAGCAGAACAAGGCATATGTTGAGGCAAGAGAAGATCTCGGCGTTGCCTGGGAATAATGTAAACACATAACAACATAAGTCCAAACCGGGGCAAGATGAGATTTTTCATAAGGATTTCTCTTCTTGCCCCATATTATGGAAAGTGATAATATGAGCGCTACAAATACTAAAACAGAGCTCAGAAGTACAGGCAGCAAGGACAAGACTGCAAGGCGGATATTCATAATTCTGTTTCTTGCACTGCCGCTGCTGCATCTTCTGATATTCTCATATGTTCCCATCATCGGCAACTTCGTTGTGAGCTTTACCAACTGGAAAGGCTTCGGCGATCTGGAATTCATCGGACTGCGCAACTACAAGAAGCTTTTCAGCAACACGGAGTACATCTCCATGTTCAAAAACTGCCTGTGGTATCTCCTTGCAGCCATTCCCCAGCTTATATTTGCCTTTTTCCTTGCGGTTGTCATAAACGGAAAGTTCAGAGGGCTGAATGTCTTCAAGGGCATACTGATACTGCCCTATCTTCTCAATGGCGTTATAGTATCCACAATATTCATAATCTTCTTCCAGAACAACGGCTCCCTTAACGCCATACTGGATACCATCGGACTTCACGGACTTACCCACAAGTGGCTGCAGGATCTGAAGCTTGTAAATCCCGCCATCGCATCCATCAGTATATGGCGTTACTACGGCATGAACTTCATCATGTTCTTCGGGGCGCTCCAGACCATACCCACGGAGCTGTACGAGGCGGCTGTCATCGACGGCTGCACCAAGATGCAGGAGATACGCTACATCTCCATACCCTTTATCAAAAAGGTGCTGTTTATCAATATCATACTCAGCATATCCGGTTCCATCCAGGTATTCGAGATACCCTACATCATGATGAACGGCTCCAACGGTACACTTACTCCTGTTATACAGATACAGCAGAGTATGTACGACAACAGGGTGGGCTTTGCCGCTGCACTTTCCGTGCTGGTGTTCGTGATAGTTCTCATTGTCATAGGTCTTCAGCGGCTTCTGGTCAAGGATGACTGAAAGGAGGAAATATGATATACGAAAGCCCTTTATACAAAGTAGTACGTTATGTATTTCTCGTCCTTGCAAGCATCTTTGTGCTCATACCCCTTATACCCCTTGTGTTCATGGCATTCAAGACAGGTGCTGAGTATTCGGCGACCTCTGTGCTCACTCCTCCTGCCAACTGGCTCAACTTCTACAATTTCAAGTATGCCATAAATGTGGGACATCTGTTCAAGGCGTTTCTCACAACAGCAGTGATACTTGTTATCTCACTGACTTTGCAGATACTCTTTACCTGCATGGTCTCCTATGTGCTGCACCGCTTTGATTTCAGAGGGAAAAAGGTGGTACAGACAGCCTTTACCCTCACCATGTTCATACCTGTTGTTGCCACACAGACACTTGTTTTCCGCATGATGTACGCCGCAAAGCTGGTAAACACCATGTGGAGCGTGGTGATACTCTATGCCGGTGTTGGCATAGTGGGCATCTATATCATGCTCAATCTCCTTGACAATGTGACCAGGGAAATTGATGAAGCGGCATGGATAGACGGTGCATCCTACTTCAAGACATTCTGGACAATAGTGTTCCCCCTTATGCGCCCCGCCTGCACCACACTGCTGATAATACAGGGCATTGCACTCTACAATGATTTCTACATACCCAACCTGTACCTTAACAGCAACGTGCAGACCTTCACTGTGGCACTGTACAAATTCTACGGCTCCATGTCAACTCCCTTTGAGATAGTTTCTGCGGCTATACTTATCGGTATGATACCCATACTCATAGTGTTCATCTGCCTGCAGAAGTATATCTACAACGGCATTGCCGCTGGTGCGGTCAAGATGTGATGCATACTCATCAAAAGGCGGAAAATGAATAGGAACAAAAAAGGAAAACAGGTCTTCTATAATGTGCTGGGAGCTGTTCATGTAGTTTTCTGGCTGAGCCTGCTGGCATTTGGTGTGATATACCTTTCTCTCGGTATCCTGCTGCTGCCTGTGCTGACTTCCGTATTTACAATAGGCAAGGAGATAATATTCAGACAGTATGACATTACGGATAGTGTTTTCAGACGCTTTTTCGGCGGTGTGAAGAACAATATGTCCATGCTGAGATATTTCCCCCTGCAGATATTGTTGATACTCGAAGGGGTCGGGCTGTATGCGGCTAATATGACGGGGATGAAGGTCATTGCCTATTTCTGCACCGCTCTGATGAGCCTGATGCTCACCTACATCATCTATACAGCCCTGTGCAAAGTGCATTTTGAACAAAAGTGTGATGCTGTTACTGTGGCTGTTATAATGGTCTATTCTCTTCCCTTTATGATCTCTGTATGGCTTGTGATGACACTTGTGTGCCTTTTCGCAGGGCCTGCTGCCATGATAGTGTCACTTGCGGCAGGGGCATTGCTGCTCCTTCTCATACAGGGCACAGCCCTTGTGGGGATACTTAATTTCAAGGAAAAGACCGACTCCCTTACGGAGGAAGAGATGGAGATAAAAGGGACACTGTTCCGTGCCCATTTTTCATAAGCAATCTACATAAGGATTTTTCCTCTCCCTGTCAGCCGCACCGCTTGGGTGCGGCTGATGCTTTTCACAGGTGCAGCTGATTTCTTTATAGGGTGCTGCTTCTGAATAGAGATGTTCAAATCTTTCGGAATTCTTTGCTACACGCTGTCGGCAGCTGAGTTCGGGGTCTCTGTAGTCTTCCAGTCTGAATACTGCCAATGCAACCAATATTAACATAATTTGCGTGAAATGCGTGATTTAGTTGGTGGACAAATCTCATGCGGTAGTATATAATAATGTTAAACATAGTTGCAAAGGTAGGAATGATATGAGAAAACATTATCTTGACAATATCCGCTGGGGCACACAGATAATAGTTGTGCTTTACCATGTTTTCTATATGTACAATGCAGAGGGCGTGGTGGGCGGCCTGGGCAGAATAACATCCCTTGATGTGCAGTACTGGGACATTTTCCAGTACATTGTGTATCCGTGGATGATGCCAGTGCTGTTCATGGTATCAGGCATATGCGCAAAGATTTACCTTGACTCCCACACGGCCAGTGAATTCATACGCAGCCGCACAAGGAAGCTGCTCATCCCATCGACCCTCGGACTGTTCGTATTCCAGTTTATACAGGGCTACATAAGTATGTCCATAGGCGGTGCGCTTGACAAGGGCAGTGACATGGAAGCGGTGCCGGGCTTTGTAAAATATATAATCATGGCATTTGTAGGCTCCGGCGTGCTCTGGTTCCTGCAGCTTTTATGGGTGCTGTCGGTGGTGCTCGTGCTCATACGCAAGATCGAAAAGGGCAGGCTGTGGGACAGATGTGCAAAGGCTAATGTGATCGTTATTGTACTGTTGTCCGTGCTTATGTTCGGTTCGGCGCAGGTGCTCAATCTCAGACCTATCACAGTATTCCGCGTGGGTCTCTATATGTGTGCATTTCTACTGGGGTATTTCGTATTCAGCCACGATGAAGTGATGGAGCTCCTGAAAAGATACTTCCCCTTTGCGGCAGCTATATCGGCTGTTCTGTGCATCGCATTCTGTGCGGTATACTTCGGTGAGAATTATGCGGAAGCGCCCTGCAACCGTTCGCTGCTCTACATCATGTATGCATATTTCGGCTGCATTGCGATACTCGGCGGAGCAGCAAGGTACGCAGACTTCGAGAATGGCTTTACGAGGTGGATGAACAAGAGGAGCTTCGGGCTGTACATATTCCACTATATGGGAATATCGGCGGTGGCACTGTTCATCGCAAAGCCCGGACTTGTACCTGCTCCCGCAGTATATGTGCTTAGCCTTATTGCAGGCTTTGCAGCAGGCTTCGGCCTGAATGCTATTATATCAAGGATACCGTTCTTCAGATGGGCGGTTATGGGTATCAGCAGAAAGGATAGTAAAAATGTTCGGTGAGAATTTATATCAGCTCAGGAAGCTAAACCGCATGACACAGGAGGATCTGGCGGACAAGCTTGGTGTATCGCGTCAGGCCGTGGCCAAGTGGGAAAGCGGCGAATCCTTGCCCGATATTGAGAAGAGCATCGTTATTGCGGAGATATTCGGCGTTTCCCTCGATGATCTTGTGAATTTTAACTCCGATGATAATATGGGTCTGCCGCCTGCGCCCAAGGGCAAGCATATCTTCGGCGTGGTGAAAGTAGGCGAAAGGGGACAGATCGTCATTCCCGGCAAGGCCCGCAAGGTGTTCGGCATAAATCCGGGCGATTCTCTCGTGGTGCTCGGAGATGAGAGTCAGGGGATCGCCATCATAAAGGCGGCCGACTTTATTAATCTGGCAGATGTGGTAAAAAAGATAGTCAATTCCCATAACAATTAGTCTGGTATATCCAGCTCCGTTTTCCTTTTAGTACAGGGATCTTCCGTTGTTCTGCAATGATTCGATAAACATAGGAGCCCTTTCCGAAAACGTGCCGCAGTACATATATACATTATCATAAGTGCATTAATGCAAGTAGGATATTGCAAAAAAAGGATTCTTTTCGCATTAAGCGGCAAAGATAGTGGGATTTATGCCGGCTGTTTGACTTTGTGAAATATGTACAAAAATGAAGTGCGGTGTGTGGCAAAGTTTTATGGGACAAGGCTTGACATCCCTGTTTCAATGTGTTATAATTGCATTTGCCGCATGGAATGGGCCCGTTACGGATAAGTATGTCCATAGGAATATGGCATTGCCCTGACAGCGAGTTTTTATAAAAGGCAGGTGCCGCAAAATGTACGCAGTTATTGAAACAGGCGGAAAGCAGTATCAGGTCAAGGAAGGCGACGAGATCTTCATCGAGAAGCTCGGTGCTGACGCTGACGAAACAGTAGTGTTTGACAAGATCATCGCAGTAGGCGGTGACAGCGGTCTTAATGTGGGCGCTCCCTATGTGGACGGCGCAACAGTAGAGGCCAAGGTCATCAAGAATGGCAAGGCAAAGAAGATCACAGTCTTCACCTACAAGCCCAAGAGAGGTTCTTCCCACAGGAAGCAGGGTCACAGACAGCCCTACACCAAGGTAAGGATCGATTCCATCAAGGCATGATCACAGCGCTGTTCTTCTGCAGAGAAGATAGACTCACAGGCTTTGACATAAGCGGTCATTCCGACTATGCCGAGGCAGGGTACGATGTGGTGTGCGCAAGCGTTTCCTCGGCTGCACAGCTGGTGTGCAACACCATAACGGATTATTTCCGTGATCCCGCAGATGTAAGGGTAGGGGACAACATCATCAGCTTAAGGCTTGGTGAGGGCTGCTCAGAGCACAGCTATGAGCTGCTCAGCTCCTTTGAAAAGCACCTTGAGTTTATTTCCGAGGACTATGCGGAAGACATCGATCTCATTCACGAAACGGAGGTAACTTGAAATGATAAGAATTTCCATGCAGTTTTTTGCACATAAAAAGGGTATGGGTTCCACCAAGAACGGACGTGATTCAGAGTCCAAGAGACTTGGTGTAAAGCGTGCAGATGGTCAGTTCGTGACCGCAGGCAACATTCTTGTGCGCCAGAGAGGCACACACATTCATCCCGGCGTTGGTACGGGCATTGGCTCTGATGATACAATATTCGCTGTTGTTGACGGTGTTGTAAAGTTCGAGCGTCTTGGACGTGACCGCAAGCAGGTCATGGTCGTTGCCGCTGAATAAAATAAGGCAATACAAATGTCAGCCGTTTTTACCTTGTGTAAAGACGGCTGATTTTGTAAAGGTGAGACATGAAGATAAAATATAACTCCCCCGTAGTGCTGACATTTGCGCTGATAAGCTTTGCCGTGCTGGTGCTCGGCTGGATAACAGGCGGAAAGTCCACCACTATGCTGTTTTCCGTTTACAGAACATCGCTTTTTGATATAAGGCTGTATCTGCGGCTTTTCACCCACGTTTTAGGACACGCCGATCTTTCCCACTATATGGGGAATTTCATGATAATACTCCTTGTGGGCCCTATGCTGGAGGAAAAGTACGGCAGTAAGACGCTTCTGCTGATGATAGTGTTCACCGCCTTCATCACAGGTGTTATCCATGTGGTGTTCTTCCCCGGGGTGGCACTTCTCGGGGCATCGGGCATCGCCTTTATGATGATACTGCTGTCGGGCTTTGCAAATGCCAAGAAGAAGGAGATACCCCTGACCCTTATCTGTGTTGCGGTGCTGTATCTGGGCACAGAGGTAGTTGACGGGATATTTGCCAAGGACAATATATCACAGCTTGCCCATATCATAGGGGGCGTATGCGGCTGTGCCTTCGGCTGGTGCATAGCAAACAAGGTGCAGATATTCAAGAAACGGTAATGGAAAGAAGATACACCTTACAGGGCAGGAAGGTCACTGTATTTACGGAAGGGGCTGCCTGCCATCTCATCATAATGCCCGCAGATGAGCATACGATGAATGACCTTTCACAGCTTGTGACTCACATATCACAGAAGGGGGCAGCCCCCTTTGCCCTCTGTGCATTCGAGGTGCAGGACTGGAACAGGGAGCTTGCCCCATGGGATGCTCCGGCTGTTTTCGGTGATGAGCCCTTCGGACACGGGGCAGCAGATACCCTTAGATTTACAGAGAACGTGCTTATCCCGTTTCTCAGGGATGAGGGCACATTGGATATGCCCCTTGTCCTCGGAGGATATTCACTGGCAGGCCTGTTTTCACTGTGGTGCGGATATGAAAGCAGTGCTTTTGATGCAATATGTGCCGCATCCCCCTCCGTATGGTATCCGGGGTGGAAAGAGTTTGCAGATTCACATAAATTCAAGGCAGGGCGCTGTTATCTGAGCCTTGGGGACAGGGAGCACAAAACAGGGAACAAGACTCTTAAAACTGTTGCAGAGCGTATCACAGAGCAGTATGAGCTGTTGTGCCGTGAACTGCCGCTGTGTGATGTTTGCCTTGAATGGAACGAGGGAAATCATTTCAGAGATGTGACACAGCGTATGTCAAAGGGCTTTGCATGGAGCATTGACCATGCCTGAAAGTATGTGACAAGGAGGTATTATGCTAAGGACGACTGACAAAAGGAATGTAAGGATC
Source organism: Ruminococcus sp. UBA4240 (assembly GCA_002395525.1). Taxonomy (GTDB): domain Bacteria; phylum Bacillota; class Clostridia; order Oscillospirales; family Ruminococcaceae; genus Huintestinicola. Next base: position 3,322 of record DGXE01000046.1, on the reverse strand, counting down.
ACCGGCGGTATATTCCGTGAGAGAATGGATCTGGACAAGGCATATCTGATGGAGCTTGATACTCAGTGCCTTTTGCAGAATTTCTACATTGAGGCGGGCATCATCATGCCGGGGCTGCAGGTAGTGCCTGACCCTAATAGCGCAAGTCTTCACTGGGGCTGGGAGTCGCCCACCTGCCAGCTGCGAGGGCATTTTCTGGGACACTGGATGTCCGCTGCTGCCGCATTTGTGGCAAGCGACAATGATGTGCAGCTAAAGGCAAAGCTCGACAAGATAGTATCTGAGCTTGCACGCTGCCAGGAGCTCAACGGCGGTGAATGGGTAGGCGCCATCCCCGAAAAGTATCTTGACAGGCTTGCCCGCCCGGAATACATATGGTCACCCCAGTATACCATGCATAAGACGGTCATGGGTCTGGTGGACACCTACCGCTTTACCGGGAATGAGCAGGCGCTGCACATTGCAGATAAACTGGCTGACTGGTATATAAAGTGGATAGAGCGTATGTCAAAGATAGATCCCGACATAGCCTACAAGGGCGAGCAGGGGGGTATGCTGGAGGAATGGGCAGAACTCTACCATATCACAAAGGATAAAAAGTATCTTTCCCTCATTGAGTCATATAAGAACAGCTATCTCTTCAAGGAGCTTGGAGAGGGGAGAGATGCCCTCACCGACAACCACGCCAACGCCTCCATACCTGTGTCCCACGGTTCTGCACGGCTTTACGAGGTGCTTTCCGACGAAAAGGCAAGGGCATATTACAGGGACATGACGGAAAAATTCTGGGCTAATGCGGTGGAGGACAGAGGAATGTATGCCACCACAGGCGCCAATGCGGGTGAATTCTGGATCCCAAAGCACAAAATGGCACAGTACATAGGAGACACGGATCAGGAATTCTGCACCGTATACAATATGGTGAGGACTGCTGATTATCTCTACCGCTGGTCTGGGGATACAAGGTACCTTGACTACATCGAGCTGGCACTGTACAACGGCTTTCTGGCACAGCAGAACGGCGTTACGGGTATGCCCACCTATTTTCTCCCCATGCGGGCAGGTGCAAGGAAAAAGTGGGGCACAAAGAGAAATGATTTCTGGTGCTGCTACGGCACTATGGTGCAGGCTCAGTCCCTGTATCCTTCACTTGTGTACTACGCAGATGAGGAAAAGGGCCGCATAAATGCGGCACAGTACATTCCCTGTGAAGCATCCTTCGACTTGAACGGCAATCATATCACCATATCACAGACCACGGACATGGTAAGCTATAACAATCAGGTCTTCTTTGACGAACACTCCGGCGGAGAGAAGACACGCTGGTCCATAAGGCTTGAGATAAACGCCGAAAATCCCTTTGATTTCAGACTGCGCATACCCTCTTGGAGTGCGGGCAAGCCCATCATCTCCCAAAACGGCACACGCCTTTCCTATGAGGAGCGTGACGGCTATGCCCTTGTTGCCGCAGGTGCTGGCAGCACGGTTATAAGCCTTGTTATCCCTTCTAAGGTAAGGGCAAAGCCCCTGGACGATGAGCCAACGCTTGCCGCTCTGGTGGATGGCCCCATAGTCCTTGCAGGGCTTGTGGACAAGGACTGCGGCATAGTGTATGAGGATGATGCAGCAGATGTGCTTTGTCAGCGCACGGAGCACACCTATTCCACCTATGTGTGGAGGCAGAACTGCTACATAACCGCAGGACAGCCTGTAAACTTTGAGTTTAAGCCCCTGTACGACATAACCGATGAGGCATACACTTTGTATTTCACGCTGAAAAAGAAATGATCACTGTAAACAAACCCCGCCGGATGAGGCTCATCCGGCGGGGCTGTGTTAATGTATCGGAAGCTTATCAGCCGAGTATTGCAACTACTTCGTGTACTCCGGGGGTGATGTCCTTGATGACATTGCCCTCAACGGGCTTGCCGTCAACAGTCAGGGACTTGATGCCCTTGGAGATGTGATCCGGGTTCTTGATCTCGATGTTGAAGGTCGCCCCTCTGAAGGAACGGGAAACCTTGTAGCCGTCCCATGCCTTGGGGATGGAAGGATCGATGCGCAGACCGTCGTAGTCGGGGAATATGCCCAGGATGTACTGTGTGATGGATACAAAGTTCCATGCGGCAGTACCTGTGAGCCAGCTGTTCTTAGCCTCGCCGAAGCGCTTTGCATCCTTGCCGGCTATCATCTGTGCGTATACATAGGGCTCTGTGCGGTGCAGACCCTCATCCTCCTGATATGCGGGAGCAATGCGGGTGTAGTAGTCAAATGCCAGGTCGCCCAGTCCTGCATAGGCAGCGGCACATACGATCCAGGCGTTGTTGTGGCAGAATATGCCGGCATTTTCCTTGTAGCCGCCGGGATAGGTGGAAATCTCACCGTATTCAACGATATACTTTGTGAATGCAGGGTTGTTGAGCACCAGACCATGCTCGGTAGCAAGGTACTTGTCAATGGAGGCGAATGTCTTGTCGGAGAATTCCTTTCCGCCTACATCGGACATTATGCAGAAGCCCTGGGGCTCGATGAATATCTTGCCCTCCTCGTTCTCCTTGGAGCCTACCTTCTTGCCGTATGCATCGTATGCACGCAGGAACCAGTCACCGTCCCAGCCGTACTTTACGATGGCATCCTTCATAGCGTCTATTTCAGCCTGAGCCTTGTCAGCCTCTTCGTTCTGACCCATTCTGCGGCACAGCTCAACGTACTCGGGGCCTATGTAGGTGAACATACCTGCTATCATTACGGATTCAGCAGTCTGCTCGTTGAGGGGCTCGCCTGTCTCGGGATTTACCTCATGTGCTATGTTGGATGCGGTGTTCTGGAAGGATTCACCGGGAACACGGGAGAAGCAGTTGAGGTTGAGGCAGTCGTTCCAGTCTGCACGGCCGATGAGGGGCAGCCCGTGAGGACCCTTGTTGTTTACCACATGGTAGAAGGATCTCTTCAGGTGATCCAGCAGGGGCTGTGCCAGTGCGGGATCGTTCTTGTAGTCCACCTTTTCATCAAGTATGCCGTAGTCGCCTGTTTCCTTGATGTATGCGGCAGTGGAGAGTATCATCCACAGAGGATCGTCGTTGAAGTTGGTGCCTGCGGCATCGTTGCCCTTCTTGGTAAGGGGCTGGTACTGATGATAGTTGCCGCCGTCCTCAAGCTGGGTAGCTGCGATATCGAGTATTCTCTCCCTTGCTCTTTCGGGTATCTGATGAACGAAGCCCAGAAGGTCCTGGTTGGAGTCTCTGAAGCCCATGCCTCTGCCTATGCCGCTCTCGAAGTAGGATGCGGAGCGGGACAGGTTGAAGGTGACCATACACTGGTA
>DGXE01000035.1 GCA_002395525.1 Ruminococcus sp. UBA4240 | reverse complement strand
GTCTGCTCACGCTCATCATGTCCGCCCCCAAGGCCGGCGCCTCTCTGACGGCCCACCGCATCTATCTCGTCTATGAACACGATGGAGGGTGCGTTCTTCTTGGCAGTCTCAAAGAGGTCTCTTACTCTTGATGCACCTACGCCCACGAACATTTCCACAAAGTCAGAACCGGATATGGCAAAGAAGGGCACGCCTGCCTCACCTGCAACGGATCTTGCGAGCAATGTCTTACCTGTTCCCGGAGGTCCCATAAGGAGCACGCCCCTGGGTACTCTTGCGCCGATGTCGTTATACTTCTTGGGATTCTTGAGGAAGTCCACGATCTCCGCCAGCTCTTCCTTTTCCTCCTCACAGCCTGCCACGTCCTTGAAGGTGGTCTTTTTCTTGGACTGGTTCTTTATGTTGGCTTTGCTGAAATTGTTGAGCCGTCCTCCTGCGCCTGTCTGTCTCATCATGAAGATAAAGAAGGCTATCATCATTATCATAATGATGGCGGAGGGCAGGATGTTGTATATCCAGGAATTGTCCTGTATCTTGTAGTATTCCTGCTTTAAAGGTGCATCTGGGTGCTTTTCGTTGTAGGCCTTGCGGTAGTTCTCCCCGGAGCCTGTCTGCACCTCGTCAACGAATATGCTCACGTTGGGAACGGTGTAGGTTATGTCCTTTATGGTGCCGCCGTCGTTGACCTTCATCTTGAGCTCCCCTGTGCCCAGGTCGAAGGTGTATTCCGTCACGTCATAGCTGTCAAAATACCCCATGATCTCAGAGTAGGTATAGTCATTCTTCGGCTGAGAGGTCTGCTTCATGAAGTAGACAAGGGAGAACAGCATGATAATGGCAATAATTACGTATACAATGATTCCGCTGCTTTTTCTCATTGGATTACCTTTCCTTTGTGTCTGATTTTGCTGTGTACTGCCTTACGGGCAATCACGGGCACAGCACCCCGATATAGGGGAGCTCCCTGTACTTCTCGCCGAAGTCCAGCCCGTAGCCCACCACGAAGAGATCGTGTATGGAGAACAGGGACTCATCTGCGGAAAAGTCCACTGTCCTGCGGGAGGGCTTGTCCAGAAGGGTTATTACCCTGAGGGACTCAGGCTCTCTTGCCCTGAGCATCTCCGAAATCTTCTGCAAGGTGCGCCCGGTGTCTATAATGTCCTCAACAACTATGACATCATAGCCCTTTAAGGATCTCTTGGTATCAAGGGCAATATCAACGCTGCCGCTTGATGTGCTCCCTGAGCCGTAGCTTGCAGCCTGCATAAAGGAGATCTCGCAGGGGATGGTAAGCTCTCTCACCAGATCCGACAGAAATACGAAGGAGCCCTTCAGTATGCCTACAAACAGGAGATTCTTGTCCCTGTATTCCTCGCTTATGTCCTTTGCGCACTGCTTTACACGTGCCTGTATATCAGATGCCGGGATAAGGCAGGTTATTTCATTGTTTTTCTCCATCAGCTGTTCCTCCGATCTCAATGGTGATGACATCCTTTGTATGTTCGTTTGCTGCGGCTCTTGCCGCCGTGCCTGCATATTCGCTCCAGATGAGCCCCTGTTCGTCCTCCATTACAAGGGCTTTGTCCCGCTGTTCTGCGGGAAGCTTCAGGGAGGAATAGAGCTTTTTAAGCTCTGTCCTGTGCTCCCTGCCCGGGAGGAGTATCTTGTCTCCCGGCCTTCGTGTGCGCAAAATAACGCCACCTTGTATTTTATCACAGTCCAGAGACATATATGTTAAATTTTTATTAACTTCATCGTGATAAAGTAATATATCACTAACTCTTCTTGTAATTGTCACATTCCTGTCATACGCAGTCAGGCTCACCCTTTCCCCCGTTCGGGGAAGGTGTATCTGCTGTGAGAAGGGGGCAGAAGGGGTCATATCTGCGATATGGAAGCCATCCCTGTCAAACACGGCAAAGATACTGCCGCTCAGCTGATACCTTGTGTTTTTTCCGCCCATGAGCAGCTCATCAAGGAGCCGCACCCTGTCACTTGATACATTCAGACCATGAAGAGAAAGCTGCTCTGCGATGGCTCTGTGCCTTACCGCAGGGTGTTCCCGGCGGATATCAACTGCCCTGTCAAGACAGCCTGCCAGATGATCCTCGTACAGATAAGCCTGATCCTTTAATGAAAGCACAGCCCTTGTGAAGGAGGGGTTGATCGCCTGCATCTCCGGGATGATCCTGTGGCGTATGCGGTTCCTCGTGTAGTCATCGGAGAGGTTGGTGCTGTCTGTGACAAAGCCCTCCCCCTGCTCCTTCAGGTAGAGCTCTATATCCTCACGGGATATGTCAAGCAGGGGGCGGATTATGTTCCCCCGTTTGTAGGGGATGCCGCACAGCCCTTTGAGCCCTGTGCCACGGATGATGTTGAAAAGTATGGTCTCTGCATTGTCGCCGCAGTTGTGGGCGGTGGCTATGAGCCCGCTTCCTGATGCCTCACTGAGTGCCTCGTATCTCAATATACGAGCCGCCTCCTCCATTGACCTGCCTGTTTTGGCAGCAAAGGAGGGAGCATCTACGTGTACAGATGAGAAGGGGATATGATAACGAGTACACAGCTCTTTGCAGGCTCTCTCATCACGGTCTGCCTCTTCGCCTCTGATCCCGTGGTTTACGTGCACCGCTGACAGACTGACGGACAGCCTGTCCGCAAGACTGTACAGCAGCAGAAGAAGTGCGGTGCTGTCCGCCCCGCCGGAAAAGCCCACCGTCACCGGGGAGCCTTCGGGGATCATATCATGGGCGGCTATGGTGCGGAGCATACAGCCTTGGAGCTTAGCTGTTAAGTTCACTGTGAGCCTCCGCCAGAAACAGGGTGTATTGTCCGTTCCACCGCAGGGGAATGGAGCCTACCTGCCCGTGTCTGTTCTTTGCGACTATACATTCCGCCACGTTTACATCCGCAGCGGAGTCCCTGTTGTAGTAGCCGTCCCTGTAAAGGAACATTACAATATCCGCATCCTGCTCGATAGAGCCTGATTCACGCAGGTCGGAGAGCTGGGGGCGCTTGTCCGTCCTTGACTCCACAGCACGGGAAAGCTGGGAGAGGGTTATGACGGGGACATTCAGCTCCTTTGCCATGAGCTTCAGCTGACGGGTTATCTCTGATACTTCGTTTACACGGTTATCCGTCCGCTTGGTGGAGCTCATGAGCTGGAGATAGTCTATGACCACAAGCCCCACATTGCGCAGCCTTCGTATCTTAGATTTCATCTGCACTATGTTTATGCCGGCGGTGTCGTCAAGGTACATATTCATTGAGGATATGCGGTCTGCGCCTGCTGCCAGCTTTGCCCATTCGTCGCTGTCGATCTCGCCCCGCATAAGGTGGCTGCTGTCCACAAGGCTTTCAGCCGCCAGCATTCTTGTCACTATCTGCTCCTTTGACATCTCAAGGGAGAATATGACCACTTCCTTGCTGGGGTCGCTGCGGCATACATTTGTGGCAATATTCAGGGCGAAGGAGGTCTTTCCCATGGCAGGACGGGCGGCAAGTATGATAAGGTCGGTCTTGTTGAGCCCGGAGATCACCCTGTCCAGATCCGCATAGCCGGATCTTGCACCCTCGTACTTCTTCCTCTCCTCTCCGGAGAGACGGTACAGTCTGTCGTAGGCGGGAACCACCACATCGCCCACTCTGGTAAGTCCGCTTGACTGCTTGCCCTGCCTTATATCATACATACGCTGCTCGGCACGGTCAAGCACATCCTGCACCTCCCCGCTGTTCTCCGAGCAGTCCGTGATTATCTCACGGGCGGCGGTGATAAGGGAGCGGAGGGTGTATTTATCCTCGACTATGCGGCAGTAGCTGTCAAGATTTGAAAGAGAGGGTATCTCCTCCATCAGGTGCTTGAGATACAGGCGCCCTGAGTTCTCATCCTCAAATACCTTCTCGTTCACAGCCTCGTTGAGGACTGTGACTATATCCGCATCCATGCTCAGGGAGGAGAGCCTGCTCATGATGGAGAAAAGCTGCTTGTGCTTTGTTACGTAGAATACATCAGGGCTCAGCCTGCCGGAAAGGTCGTTGAGCCGTTCCCTGTCAAGGAGCATAGCCCCCAGAATGGTCTGTTCAGCCTCTACGCTGTGGGGCATTTCCTTGCTGAGGAGGTCTTCAAATTCCATTTATGCTCCTTAAAGTCACTCTTCCACAACTTTTACGGTTATCTTTTCGGAGATGCCGGGCATGAGCTTTACTTCTGCGGAGTAGGAGCCGAAGGCCTTTATCTCATTGGCAAGGTTTATCTTCTTCTTCTCCACCTTTATGCCCATCTGCTTTTCAAGTGCCTCTGCCACATGGCCTGCGGTAACGGAGCCGAAGAGCTTGCCACCTGCGCCTGCCTTTGCCTTTACCTCAACTATCTTGTCCTTGAGTTCGGCGGCAGTGGCACGGGCCTCTTCCTTTGCCACATCAGCCTTGTGCTGCTCGGAAGACTTTTTCCCTGCAAGGTCGGACATATTCTTGGCGTTGGCCTCCACTGCAAGCCCCTTGGAAAGGAGGAAATTCCTTGCGTATCCGTCGGATACCTCCTTCATTTCTCCTGCCTTGCCGGAACCTTTAACGTCCTTTATAAAAATTACCTTCATCTTTATCATCCTTTCTTATGTGTGAGCAGCCTGTGGGGGCTGCGCTGTCAGCTTATCTTGTCCATAAAGCTGTCTATGGCTGCCATGAGCATCCGCTTTGCCTCCTCCACGGAGGTGCCGGGGAGCTGCACCGCAGACATGGTAAGATGTCCGCCGCCGCCCATTTTTTCCATTACCAGCTGGACATTCAGCCGCCCGTAGGAGCGGGCTGAAATATTGGAGCCTGTATCGGAGGGGAACACAACAAAGCTTGCATCCACGCCCTCGATATTTAGCATCTCATCTGCCGCCTGTGAAGCAGCGACCCTCACCTGGGGTGAGACCTCCGTGCCCACAGCTATGGCACACTGCTTGTATATCTGCACAGTGGTGATAAAGCGGGAGCGTATGCGCTCAGTCTCAATGGTATTGGCAAAGAGCAGCTTCACCGCCACGGTATCGGCATTGAGGGATTTAAGGTATGCGGCAGCCTCAAAGGTGCGCACATCTGTTTTCATGACAAAGTTCTTGGTGTCGAGCATGATACCGGAAAGCATGGCATCCGCATAGTAGCTTTCCGGCTTTTCTTCCAGAGGGAAATACTGTATAACCTCAGCAACTATTTCGCAGGCTGAGGATGCATATGGCTCATGGAGGGATAGCATAGCGTTGTCTATGCTGTTTACCACCTGCCTGTGGTGGTCGATGTAGACTACCTTCTTTGCCTTCTCGTATATGGCCTTGCTGTCAAGCATATCCTTGCTGTTGGTATCCACGATTATGAGTAAAGCGCTTTCATCCAGCATGGAGAGTGCGGTCTGCTCATCAATGAACAGATCCCCGCCCCCTGAGAGGTTTTCCTTGAGCCTTGTGATTATGGGCAGGGCAAGGGTCTTTTCCACATTGGAGTAGATATAGCCCCTGCACCCTACGCCCCGCACAGCCGCTGCCACGCCTGCCGCTGCGCCGATGGCGTCAAGGTCGCCCCATGAGTGACCCATGATTATGGTGTTGGAGGAGTTCTGCACCAGATTCAGCAGGCTCGTGGCAAATATCCTTGTCTTTACCTTGCTGTTGGTGCCCATTCCCTGGGAGCTGCCTCCGAAGAAGGTGTAGCCGTTGTCGTCCTTTATCGCTACCTGGTCGCCGCCCCGTCCCTGGGTTATGTCAAGGGCGGACTTTGCGATCTTTTCGCTTTCAAGCAGAGTGTTCCCCCCTCTGCCTATGCCTATGGACAGGGTAAGGGGATAGCGGTCGGCTATGGTTATCTCGTGAGCCTTCTCGATGATGGACTTGAATTCCTCCTGCTCCAGCTTGTTTATCTCTTCCTCGCTGATGACAGCAAGATACTTGTCGGGGATGCTCTTGCGGACAACGCCTCCGTGGCTTTCCACAAAGTCCTCGATGAGCTTGTCTATGAGCACGGTTATGTGCCCCTTGTCGGAATCCTTGCTGTCAAGGGCATCCTCTATATTGTCGATCATAATGAGCATTACACGGCTGCGGCTCTTGCGGAATTCCTCCCGCAGCTCCGTAAGCTCCGATATGTCCTGAAAGTACAGCAGTGTAAGCTCCGAAAGGGAGGTGTCGTCCTCTGCCTTCTTTGCCGTGGTCACTGCTCTGACACGGTAGTGCCCCGTGTCGTACTCCACCACCGTATCCATCTGTGACATGATGTCCGTAAGGTCTATGTCAACGATGCTCTCAATGTTGATACCGTAGGCATCCTCTGAATGGATATTCTCGGTGAATGCCTTGTTGAACCAGATTATGACCCCGTCCTTGTCAACTATTACCGCAGGTGCGGGGAACTTGTACAGGGAATCCCTCTCGGTGAGGTTCAGCTGTGTCTTCATCTCCGACACAAAGCTGTGGAGATTGTCCTCGGATCGCCTGAAAAGCATGAGGTATGCGATGGAAACAGCCGCTGTGACCCCAAGCATTATCCAGAACCGGACCTCATCATAGGGGAATATGCAATATGCTGAAAACAGTGCCACGACCACAAGCAGCATGGCAACTATCTTGAAGGTTCTCCAGCCCTTTCCTGTCATAAATGTCCCCCCTTTGGGATGAAAACGGGATCTCGTCAGGTCATGTCATGCGCCCGGATGTCATATCTCCTCGATTATGGGGAGTATCATGGGCTTTCTGCCTGTCCTGCGGAAGATAAAGTCGCTGACGGCGTTCTTCATGGAGGTCTTTATGGCGTTCCAGTCGTGCATATTGCTGCCCAGACATGAGTCAAGGGTGTCAACCAGCAGCTTTCTCGCCTCATCCATCATTTCTTCGTTCTCACGCACATATACAAAGCCCCTTGAAAGAATGTCGGGACCTGCCACAAGCGTGCCTGTTTCGGATTCGATGGTGACCACCACCACCATGAGACCGTCCTCTGCAAGGTGCTTTCTGTCACGCAGCACCACAGAGCCTACGTCCCCGACACCAAGGCCGTCCACAAGCACCCTGCCTGCCTGTACCTTGCCTGTTACCTTCATATCCACTCCGTCGGTCTCGATAACGTCGCCTATGGAGCAGATGAATACATTGTTTGCGGGCATACCCATGGAAAGGGCAAGGCCTGCGTGCTTTTTAAGGTGCTTGTACTCCCCGTGTACGGGTATGAAGAACCGTGGGCGGGTAAGAGCCTGTATGAGCTTCAACTCCTCCTGGCAGGCGTGACCCGATACGTGTACGTCGTACATTGCCTCGTACACTACCTCTGCCCCTGCCCTCAGCAGCTCGTTTACCACCCTTGTGACGAATTTCTCATTGCCGGGGATGGGATTTGCGCTTATGATTATATAGTCCGAAGGAGTTATAGTTACACTGCGGTGCTCGCCCATTGCCATGCGGGTCAGGGCGGACATGGGCTCTCCCTGGCTGCCTGTGGTGATAAGGCATATCTTGTCAGGGGGATACTTGTTCATGGCATCCACGTCGATGAATATGTCATCGGGCACCTTCAGGTATCCCAGCTGTGTTGCGGCTGATATGGCATTGAGCATACTGCGCCCGAACACTGCCACCTTGCGGCCGTTTGTCACCGCATTGTCAACTATCTGCTGTATCCTGTGGATGTTGGATGCAAATGTGGCGATGATGATGCGCTTGCCGTCCGCCCTTGCGAAAAGCTTCTCAAAGGTCTCGCCCACCTTGCGCTCCGAGGGAGTGTGACCGGGGCGCTCCGCATTGGTGGAGTCAGCCATAAGGGCAAGCACGCCCTTGTTGCCAAGCTCGCCGAAGCGTGCCAGGTCTATTATCTCTCCGTCAATGGGGGTGAAGTCCACCTTGAAGTCCCCTGTGTGGACAATCACGCCGGCGGGGGTGTGTATGGCAAGCCCCACGGAGTCGGGGATGGAGTGGTTCACTCTGATGAATTCCACCGCCATGCAGCCCAGCTTTACAGTCTGTCCCGGGGTTATCTTGTTAAGGTCGGACAGGGGGAGACCGTGCTCCTTCAGCTTCCCCTCTATGAGTGCTATGGTGAGGGCTGTGGCATATACGGGCATACGCAGCCTCATCAGCAGGTAGGCAAGGCCGCCTATGTGATCCTCATGGCCGTGGGTGATGATGATGCCCCTGACCTTGTCCCTGTTCTGCTCTACGTAGGTGAAGTCGGGTATTACCATGTCAACGCCGGGCATATCGCTGTCCGGGAAGGCAAGGCCGCAGTCCACGATGAACATATCGCTGCCGCATTCAAAGGCGGTCATGTTCTTGCCTATCTCATTGAGCCCACCAAGGGGGATGATCCTTACAGGGGTGCGCTTTACGGGCTTGTGGTTGGATCTGTACCCCGAAGGAGCGTCACCTGCGGTCTTTGCAGGGGAGGAGACCCTGTTCTTCTTTTTCTGTGTGCCCTGTGCGCTCTGTGCAGGCTTTGAGGCCTTTCTGTCCTTGGGCTTGCCGCCTTCTTCCATATCTGCAATGGATGTGGGGGAGAGGAGATAGTCGAAATCAAAGTCATCAAGGGACTTTGCCTTCCTGCGGGTGTCCTTCTTGCCCTGCTTTGCGGGCTTTTCGGACGCTGCCCTGTCTGTTTGCTTCTCTCCCGCAGCAGAAGCAAGACGCTGCTCGAGAAGCTCCCTTTCAAACTCTGTCTTCTGGTATACGGTATTGCCGAGGATGGACAGTTCAGGGGGCAGCCGCCCGCTCTTTTTCTGTGCAGCGGGAGCGCTGCGTGTCTTTGCAGTCTTTTTGCCCTCGTTTTTCCGCCCCTTCTTCTGCTTGTCGAAGTCATCGGGGGAGACCCCCTTGGGAGGAAGGCTGGGCTTTTTCGCTGCGGCTTTCTTTACCTTTTCTTTCTTGGCGGTGTCGCCGGTGTCTGCACTGTGGTTTTTCTTTGACATTTATACCTCCGATTTTCTGGCGGCAGACCTCTGACGATGCTCAGCACCGCTCCTTGGCGGTGATGTTTTATCAAAAATGGCGGTCTGCCGATGATGGTTGCAGCACCCTTTGGTGCTTATATCCGCATTTTGCGGTCAAAGTCCTGTGGGTCAGGAGCAGGCGCATACGGGGTGTGACAGACGTAAATGTGATACACATATGCACACATTTTGCCCGTGACCTTTAAGGAACTTGAATACGACATAATCGAAAACTATTATACCACATCCGGCACCCATTGTCAAGAGAGGTGTTCCTCTTCATCACGGTATTTGAATGAGTAAAAA
>DGXE01000059.1 GCA_002395525.1 Ruminococcus sp. UBA4240 | reverse complement strand
CTTTTCGGCAAAGGGCTGCCTGTCGGTGAATGAGGCATATGATGAGATGTACAGCCATATATATGACCTTATAATCTCTGATATAATGATGCCGAAAACAGACGGCTTTGAATTTGCAAAGACCGTCAGGGAGCTGAATGAGAACATACCCATCCTCTTTCTCTCCGCAAGGGATGACCTTGCCTCCAAGGAAAAGGGCTTCAGACTGGGGATAGATGACTACATGGTCAAGCCCGTGGAGCTTGCCGAGCTGGAGATGCGGGTGAGAGCCCTGCTGCGGCGTGCAAACATTGCAGGCTCCAAAAAGCTGTCCATAGGCGATCTGACCCTTGACGGGGATGCGATGACTGCTTCCCTGAACGGTGAAGAGCTGCCCCTGTCCACAAGGGAGTTCAACATTCTCTTCAAGCTCCTCTCATACCCCAACAAGACCTTCTCACGGGCGCAGCTCATGGATGAATTCTGGGGCATTGATTCCGATGCGGGGCTGAGGGCGGTGGATGTGTATATAACACGTCTGCGTGACAAGACCTCCGGATGTACCGGCTTTGAGATAAAGACTATCCGCGGCATAGGATACAAGGCAGTGATGTTATGAAAAACACGGAGATATCAAAGGCGGTGAGACAGAGCCGCTTCCCGAAGAGGATATTCTTCGGATACTATGGGGCGCTGCTCATCCTTTCGGGAGTACATATAGGGCTTCTTCTCGGAGTACAGAGCGCTCATTTCAACGAGGTGCTCATAATAGTCGTGATACTCCTTTTCTGGGCGGCTGTGGCAGGGGGACTTACCCTGTACACAAGGCAGCAGGTCAAAAGGACATATGAGATACCTATGCAGCGCCTTGCGGATGCTGCCGGCAGGATAGCGTCCGGGGATTTTTCCGTCAGGATAGAGCCGTTCAATGAGAATGACACCAGGGATTACCTTGATGTTATGATAGATGATTTCAACAAAATGGCGGCGGAGCTTGGCAATATAGAAACACTGCGTGTGGATTTCTTCTCAAATGTATCCCATGAGATAAAGACCCCCATCGCCATAATCCAGAATTCCGCAGAAATGCTGGGAAGACCCGGGCTGACGGAACAAGAGCGGCTGGAATACGCCGGGACCGTGACCCGTGCGGCAAAAAGGCTCAATACCCTTATCACCAATATCCTGAAGCTCAACAAGCTCGAAAACCAGAGCACAACGCCCCGCGTCAGCCGTTTCGACCTGAGCGGACAGCTGATCCGTTCGGCGCTGCTGTTTGAGCCGGTCTGGGAGGAAAAGGACATCAACTTTGAAGCAAATATTGCAGATGAACGCAGGATGATAAACGGAGACGAGGAGCTGCTGCCCCTTGTGTGGGACAATCTCCTCTCAAACGCCTTCAAATTCACGGATAAGGGCGGCACAGTCACACTGAGGGAATACTCCGAGAACGGAAGGGTCATCGTCGAGGTGGAGGACAGCGGCTGCGGCATGGATGAACAGACAAAAAAGCATATATTTGACAAATTCTATCAGGGAGATACATCTCATTCCACCGAGGGCAACGGTCTGGGGCTTGCTCTTGCCATGCGCGTGATACAGATCTCCGGCGGAGATATGGAGGTGAAGAGCGTACCCGGAAAGGGCACCGTCTTTACCGTATCCCTGCCCGACAGCCCGGGCTGACGGAAACCCGGAGATAGCCTTTCACCGCTGACTGCCAATTTTGCGGTCGGCGGTCTTTCTTCCTCTTGCATAACTTCTCTCCATGTGGTATAATGGATATACTTATACAATATTCAGAAAAAGGAACGATAGATATGAAATTTTCTGAAATGCAGTACACACGCCCCGATATAGATGCCCTGAAGGTGCAGGCGGAAAGAGCGGCAGAGCAGATAGAAAAGGCTGTGTCCGCAGATGATGCGGAGCGTGCCTACCTTGAATGGGATAATATTTCCGCAGGGTACTCCACCATGTACAATCTCTGCTACATCCGCCACAGCATCAACACCGAGGATGAATTCTACAGCGCAGAGAACGACTTCTACGATGAGAGCAACCCCCTTGTGACGGAGATCTCCCAGAGGGTGGCAAAGGCTGTTGCCGAAAGCCCCTTCAGAAAGGAGCTGGAGGAGCGCTTCGGGAAGGTGATGTTTACCAATATCGACATTTTCCTCAAGAGCTTTTCCCCGGAGCTTATCCCCCTCATGCAGGAGGAGAACAGGCTTGTGAGCGAATACGAAAAGCTCATAGCCTCCGCACAGATAGAGTTTGACGGCAAGGTGTGCACCTTGTCCGAGCTCACCCCCTACAAGGTATCCCCCGATGACAGGGTGCGCCACGATGCATGGGCGGCGGAATCCGCCTTCTATATGTCCCATGCGGATGACCTTGACCGCATATATGACGATATGGTCAGGGTGCGCACACAGCAGGGGAAAAAGCTGGGCTTTGAGAACTACGTCCCCTTAGGGTATCTCAACATGACCCGCAACTGCTACACCGAGGCGGATATAAAGGAATTCCGCAAGGGGGTCATCAAGTATATCGTACCCATTGCCGACCGCATCTTCCGTGAGCAGGCGGAGAGGATAGGGGTGAAGTACCCCATTGCCTATGAAAACAGGGATCTTGCCTACCGTGACGGCAATGCAAAGCCCATAGGCACCCCGGAGGACATTGTTGAGGCGGGCAGGCGCTTTTATCATGCCCTTTCCCCCCAGACGGCGGAGTTCTTCGATTTCATGCTGGAAAATGAGCTGCTTGACGTGTATTCCCGGAAAGGGAAGATGCAGGGGGGCTACTGCACGGAGCTGGTAGGCTTTGAGTGCCCCTTTATATTCTCAAACTTCAACGGCACCCAGGGGGATGTGGAGGTAATAACCCATGAGGCGGGCCATGCCTTTGCGGCATACACCAATATACACACCCGTCCCACGGATGTGATGCTCCCCACAATAGAGGCCTGCGAGATACATTCCATGTCCATGGAATTCTTCGGGTGGGCAAGCGCAGAGGACTTTTTCGGAAAGGATGCGGAAAAGTTCAAGCGCACGCATCTTGCGGATGCGCTGAAATTCATTCCCTACGGCACTATGGTGGATCACTTCCAGCACTCTGTATACGAAAACCCGGACTGGACTCCGGATGAGCGCATAGAGGAGTGGAAGCGGCTCACAGCAGTATATATGCCCTGGATAGACCTGGACGGCTCCCCCTTCTACGGGCAGGGGCGGGCATGGCAGCGCCAGAGCCATATATACGAGCGCCCCTTCTACTATATAGACTACTGCCTTGCACAGACAGTCGCCCTTGAATTCTGGGTGCTCATGCAGACCGACAGGAAGGATGCCTTTGAACGCTATTACAGGCTTGTAAAGCGGGGGGGACGTGATACCTTCGTGGATCTGGTGAAGGTGGCAGGACTTCTCAGCCCCTTTGATGAGAAGGCATTTGCAGATGTGGCAAAGACCGTTTCCGAAAGCGGCTATTGCTGATTTTATCGCAGTAAGATAGGAGTTATTATGGATATCGAACAGATAAGACAGAAGGCGGAGGAATACCTCCCCTCGGAGACAGAGCTTTTAAAGCAGCTCATCGCCATCCCCTCCGTAAAGGGGGAGCCGGAAGAGGGCGCACCCTTCGGGTGGGAGTGCCGCAGGGTGCTGGAATTTGCGGAGAAGACCCTGAAAGACGACGGCTTTGTGGTAAAAAATGTTGACAACTATGTGGTGACGGCTCAGATGGATGAGAGGGAGCCGGAGCTTGGCATACTGGCACACCTTGACGTGGTGCCTGTTGCGGGGCAGAGCTGGACTGCCGACCCCTTTACGGCAGATGTGCGTGAGGGGCGCATCTACGGCAGAGGGAGCATTGATGACAAGGGGCCTGCGGCTGCCATCATCACCTGTATGCGCATAATCAGGGATATGAAGATACCATTGAAGCGCAATTTCCGTCTTATCCTGGGCTCGGATGAGGAAAACGGCTCCTCGGATCTGGAATACTACTTAAAGCATGAGAAATTCCCCCCCATGCTGTTCACCCCCGATGCGGACTGGCCTTTAGTCGTAGGGGAAAAGGGGAATATCCGCTATGAGATAAGCGGGGAGTATGCCCCCTGCGACATAGTGTCCCTTACAGGGGGGAGTGTCATAAATGCGGTGCCCGAAAGGGCGCAGGCGGTGCTCACCCACGATATAGAGATAGAGCATCACTATGATGGAGTGACATTCACCAAGGAGCAGCTCCCCGACGGGAATTATCAAATCACTGCCGTGGGCAGGGGCGCCCATGCCTCCACCCCCCAGAACGGTGTCAATGCCCTGACGGCTCTGCTTGCCGTCCTCTCCGGCAATGTGGAGGACAGCCTTTTAGGGGGCGTAATCGGGGCTGTGTCCATGCATTTCCCCTTCGGTGAATGGGATGGGGAGAGCGCTGGGATCAAAACCTCCGACAAGCTGTCAGGGGCACTTACTGCGGTGCTCAGCGTTGCGGACTGTCATGACGGCAGGTACAGGTTCTTTATGGACAGCCGCTTCCCTGTGACAGCACGGGGGGAGGATACAGTAAAGCTCCTCGATGATGATTTTGCCCTCATAGGGGGACACAGCATACTCTGCATGGAGCCTCACCTTGTGGATGAGAACAGCGAGTTCGTGCAGCAGCTTCTTGCCGCCTATGAGGATATGACCGGGGAAAAGGGCTTTTGCAGATACATAGGCGGCGGCACCTACGTACACGAGACATCAAACGGCGTGGCATTCGGTGCGGAGTGGACGACGGAAAACAATATGCACGGTGCAGATGAATTCATAGGCATAGATGAGCTGCGCCGTGATACGGAGATCTACCTTGCAGCCATACTGAAGCTGTGCTGCTAGGTGCTAGAGGTTAGAGGCTAGATGAAGTGTTGACAGCTTTCCTTTGTCATTATTCTGTTTCATAGGGGGTCTCTGTATGAAAAAATGGTTGTTGCTGCTGGTCAGCATATGTATATGTGCTGTACTGTCCTGCAGTACATATGCATATGCGACCGATGCTCCCTATCCGCATATTGCGACTTCGGACGGCACAATAGACTGGAATGCTCTCGATATGAGCAAGAAATACACTCTGAGACTCTGTGTATGGCCTGTGATGCATGGTACAGATGATGATACTGTGGTGCCTGCATTCGGGGGACATTATGAAGATATGTATGCAGAGAAAAAGGGCTCATATGCCTATATTTACAATGCAGACGGAACTGTAAATGAAAAATACTATCTCTATGATCCCGAGGTATACCATGAACCGGTGTATGGGATTGCACAGTCTGAAGGAGCGCTCCCCTGCAAAACAGACGGATGGATAGATGCAAACGGGGATTATATAGCGGCTTTCAACACAGATATGACTGCCTTTGACCGTGATACCTACCGTGACGGGATAGCCATGAGCGTGTTTGATAATCTTGACAGATTCGACAGCGTAACTTACACAGACAGCGGTATCATGATCGTGGAGTTTACAGATACTCTGTTTGCCTACAATATGAGGAGGTACGGAAAAGCGACGCCGAATGTGGATTTTGACGGAGCTGAGAGAAAGGCGAAAATCCGCAGATACTTCCTTGTGAGCGACGGTTCCGGCACTCTGTATATAGGCTCGGACGGCACCTTTGCCAGAGGGTGGAAGACCATAGCCGGCAGCAGATATTATTTCAAAAAGGACGGATATGCGGCAACGGGCAGAGCCACCATAGGGGGCATACGGTATACCTTTGATGAGAACGGCGTGTGTAAAGGCAGATACAGCGGCTGGACGAAGTCATCAAAGGGGTACAGATACTACTATAAGGGCAAAATGCTGAAAGGATATTACCGCATAGGCGGCACATCCTATTATTTCAACGAAAAGGGATATGCTGTCAGGCGGACAGCAGCGTAAGCGACAGGAGGAAGGTATGGGTTCATCAGCATCGAAGTACTTTGAGATACCGAAGTTCTTTGTTTTCAGTAAGAAGGGGCGGTTCGCAGGCTCTGCGGAGGAGCGGGACTTCAACTACAAGATAGTCCCGGTGGTGCCCAAGGAGGGTGACAAGACCCTTGAATGCACGGTGTGGAGCGGGCGGAGCTGCGCCGACAAGGCAGAGGATGCGGTAAAGACCATCTATCCCCTTTCTCAGGAGGGGTATGATGAGATGCTTGCCTATCTGGAGGGGGAGTATAACTCCCGCCCGGAGGTGCCCGCCTTTGCGGATGCACAGGCACAGCGGGTGCGTCAGATCCGGGACAGCTACCTTGACCTGGAGGACTATTTTGCCAAAAACACTAAGGAGCCGGCGGAAAAATCTCCCGAAAGCACTTGAATAATCACTGAAAATGTGTTATGCTAAGAGGCGGGGGTCAGCCCCCGCTATGTAACGAATGTATAGATAGGAATGATAAACATGGCAGACAAGAAAAAAGAAGGCAAGGCCGCTCCTGTGAAGCTCACGGATGCGGATGAAAAGAAGAAGGCCCTTGATGCGGCCATAGCCCACCTTGAAAAGACCTACGGCAAGGGTGCGGTAATGCGCCTGGGTCAGTCTCCGGATATGAATGTGGAGGCTGTTTCCACAGGCTCCATGCAGCTTGATATGGCGCTTGGCATTGGGGGTCTCCCCAAGGGGCGCATCGTGGAGATATACGGGCCCGAATCCTCCGGTAAGACCACTGTTGCCCTGCACTGTGTGGCAGAGGCGCAGAAGGCGGGGGGCAATGCCGCATTCATCGACGTGGAGCACGCCCTTGACCCTGTATACGCAAAGGCTCTGGGCGTGGATATAGATAATCTCCTTGTATCCCAGCCCGACAGCGGCGAGCAGGCTCTTGAAATTGCGGAGGCACTGGTGCGCTCCGGAGCAATAGACTGCATCGTCCTTGACTCTGTGGCGGCTATGGTAACAAAGGCGGAGATAGACGGTGTCATGGGAGATACCCATGTGGGTCTGCTTGCAAGGCTCATGTCACAGGCTATGAGAAAGCTCACCTCCGTAATATCCCGCACAAACTGCGTTGCCATATTCATAAACCAGGTGCGTGAGAAGATAGGTGTTATGTACGGCAACCCCGAGACCACCACAGGCGGCCGTGCCCTGAAATTCTACTCCTCCGTGCGCCTTGAGGTGCGCAAGGGCGAGGTCATAAAGGGTGCCGGCGGAGAGAGCATAGGCGCACAGTGCAAGGTGAAGATCGTCAAGAACAAGGTGGCACCCCCCTTCAAGGAGGTGGTGTTCGACCTGATGTTCGGCAAGGGCATCGACCGCACAGGCGAGGTCTGCGACATGGCGGTGAATCTGGGTGTCATCAACAAGAGCGGCTCCTGGTTCTCCTACAACGGGGAGAAGATAGGCCAGGGGCGTGACAAGGCAAAGGAATTCCTCAACACCCACCCGGACATCATGGCAGAGGTGGAAAAGGCGGTAATGGCAAACTCCGAGGAGCTTGACTTCGTATCCAGAAAGGAAAAGAAGGGCAAGAAGGATTCCGCAGATGCCGGCAAGTCTTCCGCCATAGATGAGGTGCTCGCAGAGGATGCAGTCTCCGTTGATATCGACATTGACGCAGACGACGACTACACCGAGATAGCTCCCGAATAATGCTTTACATCAGGAGCAGTAAGCCCTTCAAGGGCGCTGTGGTGTGCATAGAGGTGGACAACGGCACAAAGTCCGCCCCTGTGTACTTGCACAGGGATATTGCCGCAAAATACGGCTTTGTGGAGGGGGCAGCGGTGACAGCCCCCCGGGTGCGTGCCGCCATGCGGGACAATGAGCGGCGCAGAGCCACCGAGAGGGCGCTATATCTGCTGGAAGGGCGGGAATATTCCCGCCATGAGCTGTATGAGAAGCTGTCCCATAACTACGATGAGGAGCTTTGCCAGGAGATATGCGATATGTGCGAGGAGAAGGGGCTCATAGACGACCTTTCCTATGCCGGGGCGCTTGCAAGGCGGCTGTACGAAGCCAACCGCTACGGCATCTCACGCATAAGGCAGGAGCTTTACCGCAGAGGGATAGACAAGGAATACATCCGCATTGCCATAGAGGAGCTTGAAAGGGACGATGTAGCAGTCATCACGGAGATACTGAAGCAGCGCTACTCCGACAAGCTTTCCGATGCCGATGACAGGAAAAAGACTGTAAACGCCCTTCTGCGCCGTGGCTTTTCCTACGCCGACATCAAAAAAGCCATAAGCATAGTTAATAGCTAATAGTGAATAGGTATGAGCTGATGGGAAACCGATGGCTTGATTTCCTCTATACCACGCAAGCGTGGGTGATGGAGCGGACAAAGGGAAAACAAAGCCCTCAACGTATTACCTATTACTTAACAAGAGGCAAGATAAGCTGTCAACTCTCTGTCAGCTTATCCTGCCTCTTGCTTCTTGCTTCTATATGTACGGATATCTGTATCTCATAATGCGCCAGGGTCCGTCGTCGCTGCGGCCGATGACGAAGTTGCCGCCGTCGGTGTAGCCGTCGGGGTTGCCGTATTCGTCGAAGATCTGCTGGCGGGAGCGGAAGAGCATACTGTTGGGGTTTACCTCCCAGACCGTGAAGGAGAGCTGACCGTACTGCTGTACACGGGCATCGTAGTCCCCCCTTGCGCAGAGCCTGCCGTCTATGTCCGCATAGCGCTGTGGAGCGTCGTTCATTATCCTGTCTGCCACTGCCCCTGTGAAAAGGGAGCCCAGGTAGTTGCGCAGGGAAGCCGTCCCGGAAAAGCGGTCGTCCTCTATGGGGTAGTAGTAGCCCGAGGTGCCGTCCGGGTCACGCACCTCCACCGGAGAGGAGTAGTCGATGCCGGGCAGGTCGTAGAGGGTGAAGTACTGCGCGGCGGTGTTGGCTGCCGCCCACCAGGCATAGCCGAAGTAAAGGGGGTTGCTCTCATCTATCTGCTCGTAGTATATGGACATCCGCCCCTGTGCCGGGGAAAAGACCATAGTCTTTATTCGCACCCTGTCCCGCACGTCACGGAAATATCCGTCCCCGTCGTACAGGTCGGTATCATCCACGCTTATCTCATATATGTACTTGTAGCTTTCAGAGCGGGTGATCTGGGTGCGGTCGATGTAGTCTGCGGGCTGTACCTTCCCCGGTGCGGTGTAGTCGTAGATGTCCACGGGGCGCATGATGCCCTCCCCGTCTATCATGAAGAAGCGGCTGATGCTGCCCTTGTCCGGCTCCTCGCCGGTGAACATGAGCTGCAGCACGTCGGGGAGATCCGCAGTGTCGTCCTCGTTGCGGTAGATATTCACCGCCTGTGGAGCGTTGACCTGCAAACGGGGCAGGAGCGGCACATACCCCGGCTCGCCGAAGGTGTATTCACGGCTTTCAAAATCGGCGTTCTCCACCCTGACCGCAAAGCTCCTTCCGTCCCCGGCGGCGCTGATATTCACCATGCAGCTGCCGTTCTGCCCCCGCATGAGCAGATCAAGGCTCTCAAAGCTCTCCGTCCCTGTGAGGAAGGACACCTCCGGAGCAGGCACCGCAGAGGGTGCGGCTGTATCCTGTCTGGGAGATGAGCAGGAGGAAAGCATGACTGCCAGCAGCAGCGCCGCAGATACTTTTCTGTTTCTGATACCATCATCCCCCTTTGCACCAAAGTCTGAAAGTCCCTATCCCTTGTGCTCCTTCGGCTTATGCCTGAAAACAAGGAGCTTGCTTATGAAGTAATTCATTATGAGCACCAGCACATTTGAGGCGAGCTTTATAACAAGCTCGTTGAGCCCTAACCTGTCAACAAAGACAAACATTATGGCTACCTCGCAGCCGAAGGAGAAGAGCCGCCCTGCGGTGAATGCGGCAAATTCCTTTAAGATCCCCTGCCTGCCCCTTTTCTCAAAGACAAAGTATTTGTTGACAAAAAAGCTGAATACCACCGCAGCTATCCAGGCAGCAGCCGCCGCCCCGGATGAGGACACAGCGGAATCCTGCGATGCCTCATATATCTGTGTCAGCGTCGCCCCGGCGGGTATGTCCGCAAAGGCGATGCGCAGCCCGAAGTGAGTGACGTAGTTCACAAGTGTGGTGAGCGTTCCGTAAAATATGTATATTATGGCATTTTCCGCCTTTAACAGCAGCCTTTCCAGAGGCTTTGGGAAAATGCGGTATATCCTGCGAAAGCATTCCTTGGTCATGGGTGTCCCCTCCCTCATTATCATAGCATTTAACCGGGGATTTGTCAAGCGGCGGCTCTTTGACCTGAAGTATCCGGGCTGAAATTTTTGCACAAAAAAAGGGAAAATTTTCAAAAGGGTAGTGACAAATCAAAGTATGTGTGGTATAATGTTAGGGAATATGCAAGTCAGACAGTACATTACATCGTTCCTGTATTCTGCGGCTCTGCTGCGGAGTATGCCATAAAGGGGAAGTCTATGACGGAGAAGATCAAAAAGAGCTTTATCAACAGCCTTATGGCGGTGATATGCCTTTTCAATATAATACTGATAGTTCTGTTCGTGCTTATGACCTACTACATGACCAGGAACTATATCAACAAGAACGTGCAGACACAGATAAGCAACTCTGCCACCACCGCCGTCCGCCTTTACGAGGACTATATATCCAAGGTGGGCATGGAGATGCAGGTGCTGTCTGCCAATCCTTCCGTCAGGGGCTTCTTTGACGGAGGCGAGGCTGATGATGCTGTGGGTGAGATAGCAAATCTCATGGCGGCGGATCAGAATATCAGCAATGTGTGGCTCATGTCTCCCGACGGCACCTGTACCGACCGCAACGGCTTAGTGACGGAGGATGTGCCCGGCATACTGGATATATATGTGCCCCAGGGTGCGGAATATCCCCTGTATTCCGTCTATGACAAGTATCTGGGGCTCGTGGTGTGCAGGGCATACCCGGCAGGCGAGGGCAGATACGGCACAGTGTATATGGCGCTCAACATCAACAGGCTGGGCACCTTCATTGGGGCGAGCCTTACCACGGACGGCGCCTATTTCTCCCTTTACGACAGGGACGGGAACAACATCTACGCCGCCCCGGACATAGGCTCCATCATGGAGGATTCGGGGATAACCACAGAGGCCATAGGCAAGGCTCCTTTAGGCACCATTGAGACCTTCAAGTCCGGCAAGGGGAAGATCGACAACTACTACATCAACCGCCTTTCCTCCTCGGGGTGGATAATCTCCGTGGTGTATGACGGCAAGGTGGCAAACGGTGACTTTTTCACCCTGTATGCACAGCAGCTTGTGGTGCTCATATGCCTTTTCGGTCTGGAGCTTATCGCCACGCTCAACGCCATCCGCTATCAGGCAAGGGACATACCCAAGATCTCCAGCTCCATTGCGGAGATATCTGCGGGCAACTACAACTTTCGCATCAATTCCTCCGCTGAAAACGAGATAGGCCTTATCGCACGTTCCGTGGACAGTCTTGCCCAGTCTTTGCAGGACAAGAATGCGGAGATAGAGGACTATATAAACGTTGATGCCACAACAGGCCTTTACAACCGCTACAAGATGTTCGAGTACATCAAGGACTTAGCGGCAACAGGCATGGATTCAGGCAGACGCTTCGCCCTTATATTCGTTGATATAGACAACTTCAAGTGGGTGACGGAGACTCTCGGCCACAAGCAGGGGGATGCCTTCCTCCGGGAGTTCGGCCAGAGACTGAAAAAGGTAGTGCCCAAGGTCTTCCGTTTCAGCGGGGATGAATATGTCATCGTCACCGACGTGGCAGATGACTACGGGAAGATAGCGGAGCTTATAGTAAACCTTAAACAGCAGTTCAAGGAGCCTATACAGATACTGAGCTCAAAGCTGTATGCCCAGTTCTCCGCAGGTATCGCCGTCTATCCCGACGACGACACGGATCTTGATATGCTGCTGCGTGACAGTGATGTTGCCATGCAGAGAGCAAAGGAAAAGGGCAAGGGGCGCACGGAGTATTTCAGCCGCTCCTTCCACGAAAGCGTGGTCAACAAGGCAGCCATTTCCCAGCAGCTCAACAAGGCCCTCTCCAAGAACGAGATGTACCTTGTGTTCCAGCCCATCATCTCCGTGGACAATATGGATATACACGGCTTTGAGGCGCTCATCCGCTGGCAGAACGAGGATCTGGGCTATGTTCCTCCCTCCTCCTTCATCGAGGTGGCTGAGGAGACAGGCGCCATCGTGGAGATAGGCTCCTGGATATTCGAGCACGGATGCCTTGCTCTTAAAAAGATGAATGAACTCAATCCCGATGTTATCATGTCCATAAATGTATCAGCAATACAACTGAAAAAATCCAACTTTATGGATAAGGTGCGCCGCACCATCAGCATATTTGACATAAACCCGAAGAACCTGCAGATAGAGATAACCGAGACCAGCATCGTTGACATAGTGGATGATGACAGCACCAAGAAGAAGCTGCAGCAGCTTTCCGACATGGGCATCGCCCTGGCGCTTGATGATTTCGGCACGGGCTATTCCTCCCTGCAGTACCTGAAGGATATGCCCATAAAGACCTTGAAGGTGGACAAATCCTTTGTGGATGAGATAGTGGAGCAGAACAAGGATCTGCAGATAACAGGCTCTATCATCGACATGGTGCGCAATCTTGGCATAAAGACGGTGGTAGAGGGCGTAGAGAGCCTGGCACAGTACAAGATACTCTCCGAGCTAAAGTGCGACTACATACAGGGCTTTCTGATGAGCAAGCCCCTCAACGAAAAGGATGCCATGGAATTTGTCACCGAATACGAGGAGCTGCACAGACCCAGCGAGCAGTCCCTGCGTGAGAATTCCGACAACCTTGAACGTGAGCGCAAAATGAGAGGGAAAAAGTAATGTATATTCTCAGAGCGTCGGCAGATTTCGATTCAGCCCATTTCCTTTCCGGCTATGAGGGGAAGTGCTCCAACCTCCACGGGCACCGCTGGCATATAGAGGTGCAGGTGAAGGGGGAGCTGCAGCAGGAGGGTCAGCAAAGGGGCATGGTGGTGGACTTCGGCGACCTTAAACGGGAGCTGAGAAAAGCAGCCGACAGCCTTGACCATAAGCTCATATACGAAAAGGGGAGCTTAAAGCCTGCAACCGAGGCAGCCCTTGCAGATGAAGGCTTTGCAACGGTAGCAGTGCCCTTCCGCCCTACGGCGGAAAACCTTGCCCGTTACATCTATGAAAAGCTGGAGGGGGAGTTTGACCTTGAGTCCGTCACGGTGTACGAGACCCCCGACAACTGTGCGGTGTACCGCAAGTGACTGCCATGATATACAAGGTATGTGAAATATTTGAGAGCATAAACGGCGAGGGTGAAAGGGCAGGGGAGCCTGCCCTTTTTATCCGCCTTGCGGGGTGCCCCCTGCGGTGTTCCTACTGTGACACGGCATATGCCCTGTCCTTTGACAGCCCCCACACCCCCATGACCGCCGCCGAGATCACCGCAAAAGCCCTTGAAAGCTGTATCAGAAACGTCACCCTCACAGGGGGGGAGCCTCTTGCGGCACAGGGGATAGAGGAGCTGCTCCGTTCTCTTGCGGGGGCAGGCTTTATCACGGAGATAGAGACCTCGGGCTGTGTGGATGTGTCCTTTGTGGACAGCATCACCCCCCGCCCGGTGCTGACCATTGACTACAAGCTGCCCTCCTCAAAAATGGAGAGCCGCATGATAGGGGACAACTACCGCCGCCTTGAGCTCTGCGACACGGTGAAGTTCGTTGCAGGGGATGAGGAGGATCTGCGCCGTGCCTTGCAGGTCATGAGGGAGTATGACCTTATAGGGCATTGCCATGTGCATATAAGCCCTGTGTGGGGGAAGATAGACCCTCAGAGAATAGTGAAATTTATGCTGGAGAACCGTCTCAACGGTGTGAAGCTGCAGCTTCAGCTTCACAAGATGATCTGGGATCCGGAAAGAAGAGGAGTATAATGAAGCGTTTAGCATCGATTTTTATGAGCATGATCATAGTGACAGCCGCCTTCACGGGCTGTTCATCAAAGCCTGTGACAGACTACACATCACCCAACAATGTGGTCGATGTTACCCTTGAGCTGCATCCCATAGTGGAGGGGGAGATATCCGACATCTATTCAGACCTTGAGGGGAAGACTGTTGCAGTGGTGGTCAACAATATCGACCATGAGTATCTCATGCCCTACCACGCCACCTACGGCAGCAACACCGTAAATGTGCTTATTGACCACATAGATGAGCCTGACTACTCCTACAAGAAGGGAGAGACCATAGTTCTGGAAATAGACTTTGTCTCCTTCAGAGGGACAAAGAACGGCAAGATGAGAGAATACACCATCAATACCGTACTGCCGGACTGATACAGCAAAGGGAAGAATTATGATTGATAAAAAAGCCATTGAAGAGCACGTAAGGGGGATAATCGCCGCCATAGGCGATGATCCCGAAAGAGAGGGGCTGAAAGAGACCCCGGAGCGTGTGGCACGTATGTGTGAGAGGATATTTGCGGGGACACAGCTCTCAAATGAGGAGATAGCCCGTATGTACAACAAGTCCTTCGGTGTGGGGGACGGCTCAGATGATATAGTGCTGGTAAAGGATATAGAGTGCTTTTCCTACTGCGAGCACCATATGGCGCTGATGTACGATATGAAGATATCCGTGGCGTACATACCCTGCGGGCGGGTGCTGGGGCTTTCAAAGATAGCCCGCATAGCGGATACGGTGTGCAGGAGACTGCAGCTGCAGGAGCGCATAGGCAGTGATATAGCCGAGGTGATGCAGATGGCTTCCGGCTCGGAGGATGTGGCTGTCTTTATCGAGGCAAAGCACAGCTGCATGAGTGCAAGAGGGATAAAAAAGCCCTCCGCCGCCACACGCACCATGACTTTGCGGGGCAGGTTCAAGACGGATAAGCAGCTTTTTGAAAGACTCAGCACAATGCTGGGATAACGGAGAATACTATGGATATACTCACAGAGGAAAACACAGCCGCAGACAGCCTTCCCGCAGAGGATACCCCACAGGCGGCGGAGGAGGCGGGAAGCGCCCCTTCGCCCGAGGAGAGCGGAGAGAGCGGAGAAAAGGAAAGAGCCCTTTCCAAAAACGGGGGCATAGCCCTGGGCAGAGGGAATGTCCTTAACACTATAGGAGGCTTTTTCAGGCGGCACTGGATATACATACCCGTCTTTTTCGTGCCTGCACTTGTGCTCTTCGGGGCATATGCGGCATTCGGGGTGCATCCCTTCGGGGATATGTCCGTGCTGGTGCTCGACCTTAACGGGCAGTTCGTGTACTATTTCGAGCATCTGCGGGACGTGCTGCACGGAGAGGGCAGCTTTTTCATATCCTGGTCAAGGAATCTGACGGGAGAGACTATGGGGATGTTTGCTTACTATCTGGCAAGCCCCTTTACCCTTATCCCCATGATACTCCCCCGCTCCATGATGACAGAGTCCCTGCTCATCATGCAGATGTGCAAGATAGGGGCGGCAAGCTGCACCTTCTTTTATTATCTGCGGCACTCACGGGACTGCCGTACATCCACAGCCTTCATCTTTGCTGTGATGTACTCTTTGCAGGCATACATGATAGAGCAGCTCATGAACCCCATGTGGCTTGACGGACTTGTATATCTGCCCCTTATCATATACGGCATAGAGAATATCATCGACCGCAGGAAGGTGCTGGGCTTTGTCATCCCGCTGGCGCTGCTTTACACCGCCAATTTCTACATAGGGTGGATGGTGACATTCTTTGCCATCATGTACTTTCTGTACTACTATTTTGCGGGGAAGAGGGACTATACCTTCGGCTTTGGATCCTTTTTCGGCTCAGGGGTGCGCTTTGCCCTGGGGGGTGTGCTTGCGGCGGGAGCGGCGGCATGGGTACTGCTGCCCCTGTATTATTCCTTAAAGCTGGGCAAATTCGAGTTTACCACCCCGGATTACACCCTTTCCACAAAGTTTGAGTTCCTTGATTTCTTCAAGAACCTGCTTCCCTCCTCCTACGATACCTGCCGCCCCGAGGGTGCGCCTGTGGTATACTGCGGAGTGCTGACCATAATGACCATGCCCCTGTTCTTCCTCAATTCAAAGGTGCGTTTCCGCCAGAAGATGGGGCTTGGGGCTCTGGCGCTGGCCCTCATACTCTCCATGTATCTTTCCACAGTGGATCTGGCGTGGCACGGTATGCAGCTCCCCAACTGGCTCAACCACAGATATTCCTTCATGCTCTGCTTTGTGCTGCTGATCATGGGGGCGCTTACCCTTGAAAGGCTCACAGGGCTCACCGTGAAGGAGGTAGGGCTTACCGCCCTTGGCTTGGCGGTCTACGCCCTGTATGTGAATACAAAGGGATATGACGGCGTGGATCTGGTGCTCACCGTGTGGTATACGGTGATATTCACAGCGGTGTACGGCATTCTCCTGCGCTTTATAAGGCTGTCCGGGGTAAAGGCAAGAAAGGTGCTCACCTATGTGCTGGGTGTCGTAATCACAGGGGAGATGTTCGGCTCTGCCCTGGCGCTCATGTTCAAGATAAACAAGGATGTGGTGTACTCAAAGTATTCCTCCTACAACCGCTACATCACCTTGGGGCGCAAGACTGTTGATATGCTCTATGATATGGATCCCTTCGAGAAAAGCGGGGCATACCGTGTGGAGAAGGACTACCACCGCACAGTGAACGATCCCCTTGCCCTGGGGAACTTCGGCATATCCCATTCAAGCTCCACCCTCAATGCCGCCCCCATACAGTTCCTGCGCAGACTGGGCTTTTCCTACGGGGGGCACTACATCAAGTACAAGGGTGCTACCTACATAAGCGATGCCATACTTGGCATAAAGTATGTCATGGAAAAGGGCAGCTATGAGGACGACAACATACCCGAAAGCAAGAGCTACGACAGGCTGGTGTTCACCACCGAGGACGAAAAGGATGTGTGGGCTGTGTATGAGAACCCCTATGCCCTGCCTGTCGCCTTTATGGCGGATGAGACCATAGCGGATGTGACACTGGGACTTGACAATCCCTTTGAGAATCAGAACCGCATCCTCTCCCACCTTGTAGGGGATGAGGAAAAAGCCTATTTCAAGAGGGTGGACGGCGTTATCACCGAGCCCTCCAACGCAAAGCTGTCAAGCTACGGCGCCCACACAAAGTACACCCCCGTTGAGGAGGGCAAGAATTCCCAGGTGGAATTCAAGTTCGATGTGCCCACATCGGATATGCTCTACTTCTATATGCCCTCCAGCTATGAGCGCAAGGTAAATCTCTGGCTCAACAAGGAGTTTGTGGATTACTACTTTGAGGGGGGCAACATGGCGGTAAAGACCCTGGGGCGCTTCACCCCCGGTGAGGAGATATCCTTTATCTGCACCATAACCGAGGACGGCAGGAATGAGCTTCTCTTCAAGGACAAGCTGTTCTACTATCTGGATGAACAGCTTTTCAGGGAGGACATAGAAAAGCTGGCTGATAACGGCCTTGAAATGACCTCCTTTGCGGAGGATCACATCACAGGCACCATAGATGCGGATAAGGACGGCATAATGTTTACCAGCATAAGCTGGGAGCCGGGCTGGACGATCCTTGTGGACGGGGAAAAGACAGAGCCTGTAAAGATATGCGATGCCCTTATAGGCGTTCCCATGAGTGCGGGTCACCACGACATCGAGATGAAGTTCTTCCCCGCAGGGCTCAAAAACGGGCTTATCGTATCCGGGTGCAGCATTGCGATAATAATACTCATCGCCGCAGGGAGCAGGAGACAGGCGGGCAGAGGCAAAAAACAGGAGGCGGCTGCGGAGAAGTAGGCTTCCCTCTGCTCCTTCTGTGCTCCCCCATGGGAGGACACATATGAAAACTGTACTTATCACAGGCGGCACACGGGGCATAGGCCGTGAGTGTGCGGAATGCTTTGCAGAGCAGGGATACAAAGTCATCGTCATTTACAAGAGCAGCAGGGATGCAGCCGAGGAGCTGGCACGGCGCACGGGCTGTGAATACTACTGCTGTGATGTGAGGGATCATTGTGCCGTACACGACCTTGCTGCGGTGGTACACCCGGATGTGCTGATAAACAATGCGGGCATTGCGGCAAACGCCCTTATCACCGATGTGGACGAGGAGCTGTGGGACGACATCTTCGACACCAACGTAAAGGGCGCATACAACTGTATACACGCCTTTCTTCCCTGCATGATACGCAGGCAGTACGGCCGCATAATCAACATATCCTCCATGTGGGGGCAGGTGGGTGCCTCCTGCGAGGTGCCCTACAGCGCCTCAAAGGCGGCGGTCATAGGGCTGACAAAGGCGCTGGCAAAGGAATGTGCTCCCTCCGGCATAACCGTCAACTGCATAGCTCCGGGGCTTATCGACACGGACATGAACGCAGGGCTGACGGCTGATGCAAAGGCAGCCCTTGTGGAGGAGACTCCGGCAGGGCGCATCGGCACTCCCTACGACATTGCCCGCACCGCCCTTTTCCTGGCGGATGAGACAGCTGATTTCATCACAGGGCAGGTGATCGGCGTAAACGGCGGACTTGTGATATAACCGCAAGCCATGTCCCCCGCCTCTAATGGCAGCTCATGCCATTGCGGTGGCATGGGTGCCATGTTACCGTTCAGTGGGGGTTCAATCCCCCACTGAACGGAAGTGAGCCTACGGCTCACGCTTGCTTGTTAAAAGCAAGCTTTGAATGTAATGAGTTGATCCCTTCCCGCTCCGGCAGCAGCAGTCCCGGTGTACACCCGGACAAGAGCAGCCGGATACGAAAGCAAGCCATTCGACTGTAAAGGGTAAAAATATGTATGCTAAGATAAACAGCTTGGGGCTTTTCGGGCTGAATGCCTTCCCCGTTGGGGTTGAAACACAGCTTTCACGGGGCACTCCCTGCTTTGATATAGTAGGCCTTGCGGATATGGCGGTCAAGGAGAGCAGAGAGCGCATAAGGGCGGCATTCCGCTCCGTGGGGCTCCAGTTCCCCCTGGCAAGGCTCATAGTGAACCTTACCCCCGCAGGCACCAAGAAAACAGGCTCCATGTTCGACCTGCCCATAACCGTTGCCATAATGAAGGCGCAGGGGCTCATCACTGCAGATACGGACAAGTGCGCATTCATAGGGGAGCTGACCCTTTCCGGGGACGTACACCCCCTCAACGGTGTGCTGCCTATGGTGCTGTGTGCGGTGAAGGAGGGCATGGAGGAGGTGTTCGTCCCGGCGGAGAATGCATTTGAGGCATCTGCTGCGGGGAATGTCACCGTATACGGGGTCACAAACATCTCCGAGATAATCACCCATTTCAGCGGTGAAAAGCCCCTGACCCCCTCGGAGAAGATAACCATATCCCCGGAGGACTACTACATACACGAGGACTATGCAGACGTGAAGGGTCAGGTGCTTGCCAAGAAAGCCCTTGAATATGCGGCAGCAGGGGGGCACAATGTGCTGATGATAGGCCCTCCCGGCAGCGGCAAGTCCATGCTGGCAAAGCGGCTGCCTACCATTCTCCCTGCCCTCACCTTCGAGGAGAGCATAGAGACCACCAACATCCATTCCGTGGCGGGCTTTACCTCAAAGGAAAATCCCATAGTGTCAAAGAGACCCTTCCGCTCCCCCCACCACACCATATCGGGGGCGGGAATGTGCGGCGGAGGGCAGATACCGCGTCCCGGGGAGATCTCCCTTGCCCACAACGGGGTGCTGTTCCTCGATGAACTGCCCGAATTTGACAAGCGCACCCTTGATATGCTGCGCCAGCCCTTAGAGGACAACAAGGTGACCATTGCCAGGGCGGCGGGCTCCGTGGAATATCCGGCGTTCTTTGTGCTCATTGCGGCAATGAACCCATGCCCCTGCGGCTTTTTCAACCACCCCACCAAGAAGTGCATATGTCCCCCCAATGCGGCGAGAAACTATGTCAACCGCATATCGGGGCCTCTGCTGGACAGGTTCGACCTCCAGGTGGAGGTGTCCCCCGTGGAGTTCAAGAGCCTTTCCTCCGCCAAGAAGGAGGAAAGCTCCCAGGCTATCAGGGAACGTGTACAGAAGGCAAGAGAGATACAGCAGAGGCGCTTTGCGGGCACGGGCATCAGCTGCAACGCACGGATCACTGCGGATATATTCCACGAGGTATGCCCTCTTACGCAGGATGCCACGGACTTTCTGGAGAATATCTTTGACAGGATGGGGCTCTCTGCCCGTGCCTATGACCGGATAGTAAAGGTAGCCCGCACCATTGCGGACATGGACGGGGTACAGGTGATAGAGAAGCTGCACATAAGCAAGGCGGTGCAGTTTCGCACCCTTGACCGCAAATACTGGGGAAACTAAAATGAGTGTAAAGAGAATAAATCTTCTGGGGGCTTCCGGCTCCATCGGCACCCAGGTGCAGGATGTATGCCGTATGTACCCGGACAGGCTGGCGATAAATGCGTGTGCTGTAAACACCAATGTAGAGGCACTTTCCGGATGTGTCAGGGAATTTGGTGTGAAGAAGGCCTGTGTTGCCGATGAAAACAGTCTGGCTGCTGCAAGGGATGCGCTTTTCGGCACAGGCTGTGAAGTGTATGCCGGCAGCGAGGGGATGTGCCGTCTGGCGGCGGACACCGACGGTGACATGACCGTTGATGCCGTGGTGGGCTTTGCAGGGCTTGCCCCGGCGGATGCCGCCATAAGGGCGGGGATACCCCTTGCCCTTGCCAACAAGGAGTCCCTTGTGGCAGGCGGGTCATATATCATGGGGCTTGCAAAGAGCAGGAATGTGGACATCATCCCCATAGACAGTGAGCACAGCGCCATTCTGCAGTGCCTTATGAGTGCCGCAGAGCAGGACAGGCACACACAGCTCAAAAGCATAATCCTCACCGCTTCGGGCGGCCCCTTTGCGGGGAAAAAGCGTGGGGAGCTTGAAAATGTGACCCCTGCTGATGCCCTTGCCCACCCCAACTGGGATATGGGTGTAAGGATCACCACAGACAGCGCTACTATGATGAACAAGGGCTTTGAGCTCATAGAGGCGTGCCACCTCTTCGGAGTGACCCCGGATAAGGTAAACATAGTAGTCCACAGGCAGAGTGTGATCCATTCTGCGGTGGAGTTTTCCGACAATGCGGTGATAGCCCAGCTGGGTGTGCCCGATATGCGCATACCCATACAGTATGCCCTGTTTTTCCCGGAGCGCCGTCCCTCTCCCGCTAAGGCGCTCTCCCTGACGGACATCGGCACCATGACCTTTGAAAAGCCCGATACGGAGACCTTTACCTGCCTTAAAGCCGCCATGACAGCCGCAGAGAGGCTTGACACCACCGCAGGCGCCATAATAAACGCCGCCGATGAGGAGCTGGTAAAGCTGTTCCATGCGGGTAAAATACGGTTTACCGACATATTTGACGGAGTATGCGCCGCCCTGGAGAATATCCCCGCTGAAAGGGCGGACAGCCTTACGGTGATAGAAAAGGCGGACAGGGCTGCAAGAGAATACTGCAAAGGCTGACTTACCCTGACCGGGCTTTGGACTGATGATGAAAAGAACGCTTACCATACTGCTTTGTGCCGTGCTCCTTGCGGGCTGCACAGGCTTTGAGACCGACGAGCTGCTGACACCCCCCATGCTCTCCGACGAGCAGGAGGCGGTGCTCAGTGCCCTGAAAAAAACCGCCGGGGAGGACATGACCCTTGTCTATCCCAGAGGGGGAGATGAGCGCAGCGCCTTTGTATTCGCCGACCTTGACGGGGACGGCGGGGAGGAGGCGGCGGCGTTCTACATCTCCGAGAGGGACAGCGTGCCCAATGTACATATGTGTATACTTGACACCAATGAAAGCGGCTGGTATTCAAGCTTTGACCACACAGCCCCGGGGACGGCGCTGGAGACTGTGTTCTTCACCGGCTTTTCCTCGGATACCACATATATTGCGGCAGGCTATTCCCTCACCACCAGCGAGGACAGGACACTGTGTATATACCACTATGCCGACGGCACTCTGACCACCGATTACAGCGGCATATACAGCCTGATGCAGAGAGTGGACATCAACATAGACGGGGGCGAGGACATCGTCCTGCTCAACAAGAACACGGAGTCACACCCGGCATATGCCGCCCTCATAACCGACACGGGGAAGGGCGTGGAGCGCACATCCACCGTGAATATGCGCACAGGCACCACGGATCTGGTAAAGGCCGTATCAGGGGGCGTGGCAGGAGGTGCGGCGGCGGTGTTTGCCGATTCCTCCACTGGCAGCGGCAACATAACCACAGAGGTCATATACTGCGTGGGAGGAGAGCTTCGTGACCCGGCAGCGGCGGACGATTCGGACATACCCGCTGCTACGGTAAGGCGAAATCTCTACTGCTGCGACATCGACGGGGACGGCATCATCGAGATACCCACCACAGAGCCCTTTCCGGGGTACAGGGAATCCGACAACACCTTCATCACCTACTGGAATGAATTCGAGAACTACTCCCTCACCCGGAAATACTCCTCATACTACGACTCACGCAACGGCTACTGCTTTATGATGCCCGTGCGCTGGGAGGGGCTTGTGACGGTAAAGACAGAGCCCTCCACAGGGGAAAGGGTATTCTGCAAATTCAATTCAAGCCTGTCGGAGAGCCGTCTGGAGCTTATGCGAATAGCTTCCGTATCCCCCGAGGAGGTGGACACCTACGAGGCGGAGGGCTACATGAATATGCTGTCCGCTGAGGGACGTGCCATCATGGTGCGCTCACGGGGCACGGACAACCTTGTTCTCACCAGGGCGGAGATAGAATATGGGATGTACAACATAGACAATGCATAATGAACGGCTTGCTTTCCCCTTTTCCCGCTGCGCTCTATTTGGCTGATAGCTGATAGTGAATAGCTGTTGGCGATCGGAAATGGGCGGCTTGATTTCCTTTTTCCGTCTGTAACGTAAGAGGTTATCAAAGAAAATTGTAACCGAAGCACCGTTGACAGCAAACGCAGGGCTTGTGCTACGATGCAATTAAGAGGAAGAAGGGGTTGTAAGGGAAAAGTTCCTCCGTTATCAGTTCGACAAACCTCCCAGAATCGAAAAAGCAAGCGGATAGCATCCCCTTCTTCCCTTAATTGCCGTTTGCACAAGCACAAGTGCTGTCAATGGTGGACGTCGGTTACAATTTTCCCGGATAGAAGCACGGTATCGAAAGCAAGGGGCAAGAAACGCAGATGAAAAGCATTGTCGTATTTCCTCTTTGCCCGCTTCGCTGGCTTTACTTCACAGGCGGTTTGTTTTGATGTGAATTCCAAAAGGAGCTTACTTATGGATATGCACAATTTTTATATGGGCAATGTGTTTGAGGCATATAACTTCTACGGCGCCCATGTTGATGCGGGGGGGACGGTGTTCCGCACCTACGCCCCCAATGCCTACAGGGTCTGTATCATCGGTGAGTTCAACAACTGGCAGGAAGCCGAGATGCAGCACAGCGGGCAGAACTTTATATACTATTCCGCTGATGCCCGGGACGGACAGATGTACAAGTATGTCATCTATTCCGCCGCAGGCCGCACGGAGCACTGTGACCCCTACGGCTTTGCTATGGAGCTGCGCCCCGCCTTTGCATCCATCATCACGGATCTGTACAAATTCCGCTTTTCCGACGAGGAGTGGATGAAAAAAAGATCCCTGTGCCTTGACAGGCCTGTGAACATCTATGAGGTACACTTCGGCTCCTGGAGGAAGGGTGCTCAGGGGTGGTACACCTATAATGGGCTTGCAGGGGAGCTTATAGACTACGTAAAGAAAAATGGCTACACCCACATTGAATTCATGCCCCTGGCGGAGCATCCCGCAGATGAGTCCTGGGGCTACCAGATAACCGGCTTCTTTGCGCCTACCGCCCGCTACGGCAAGCCATGGCAGCTCATGGAGCTTGTGGATATGTGCCACAGGGCGGGGATAGGCGTGATAATGGACTTCGTGCCGGTGCACTTTGCCTCGGATCACTATGCCCTTGCCAGATACGACGGTGCGCCCCTGTACGAATACCCCGATTCAGCCGTGGGTGTCAGTGAATGGGGCAGCAGCAACTTCATCCATTCAAGGCGGGAGGTCTGCTCCTTTTTGCAGTCCGCTGCCAATTACTGGCTGGACGTATATCATTTTGACGGCCTGCGCATGGATGCCATAAGCCGTGCCATATACTGGGCAGGGGATCCTGCAAGGGGAGTAAACGGTGCTACGGTGGATTTCCTCAAGCGCATGAACGACGGGCTTCATCAGCGCCACCCCTCAGCCATGCTCATTGCGGAGGACTCCACAAATTATCCCCAGGTAACAGCCCCCGTGCAGTACGGCGGTCTGGGCTTTGACTACAAGTGGGACCTGGGCTGGATGAATGACACCCTTGACTACATGAAGAAGCCCCCGGAGGAGAGGGCGAAGAACCCCGAAAAGATCACCTTCTCCATGCACTATTTCAAGAACGAGCACTATCTGCTGCCCCTGTGCCACGATGAGAACGTCCACGGCAAGGCCACCGTGGCGCAGAAGATGTACGGCGGCTATGAGGAGAAATTCCCCCAGGCAAGGCTTCTGTATATGTATATGTACACCCACCCGGGCAAGAAGCTGCTGTTCATGGGCAGTGAGTTCGCACAGCTCCGTGAATGGGACGAGAAGCGGGAGCAGGACTGGGAGCTGCTGGATTTCCCCGTACACAAGGCGTTTTCGGACTATATGCGGGATCTGTGCACCCTCTGTGCAAGGCGGAAGTCCCTTTATGCCGCAGATTATGACAGCGCCTCCTTTGAGTGGATAGACCCGGACAGGGATGACCGCTGTGTATTCGTATACAGGCGCAAAGTACCGGGGGAGAGTACTGTGGTTATGCTCAACTTCTCCGACAAGGAGCAGAAGGTAAAGGCACCGGGGGAGCTGAAAGAGCTGCTATGCACCGATGAGTCACGCTACGGCGGCACTCAGAAGAGGAAGGCATCTTCAAAGACAGTGATCCTTGCCCCATACTCCGGGAAAATACTCGATGAGAATGCAGATAAGAATATAAAATGAACGGTTCTGACGGGGGAATGGGCTGCTTGCTTTCCTCTTTGGGTTGTGCGGTTCAAGTGTACAGTGTACAGTGTACAATGTACAGTGATAGGACGGAGATTGGGCGGCTTGTCTTTCTCTTTGCCCGCTGCGCTTTCCTAATGAAGAATGATTTGCTGTGATTTGCGTTTGGCAGCCATAGGTTGAGTGAATAGTGAATAGCGAATAGTGAATAGCTATCAGTGACAAAGTTGCGTGCCTGATTTTATCTTTGCTCGTTTTTGCCAAAGCGACGCTTTTGCTTCAATAGAGGATCAAGCCGCCAAAAGCCCCATCAGCTTACACCTATTCACTATTAGCTATTAGCTATTGCAAGCGCAGCGGGCAAAGAGGAAATCAAGTCACCAGCTCATCGTCAAAAAACTGTACACTCGGACAACAGCCGCCAAAGAGGGAAGCAGGCAGCCAAAAGCCCCGTCAGCTTGTATTATTACCTGTTACTTTACTTTACTTGCTTCTTTTCCTGCTTCTGACAAGGAGTTTCCTTATATATGTAAATGTCTTTTCCTCCCCCTCCTCGGCAAGCATGGTGAGGAGCTTTTCAATGAGCCTTGAGGTGACGGGGTGGATGTTGTCCCGGCGGGGCTTCCCTCTCAGGAAGTATTCAAGGGGGGCACGGTCGGTGTAGCTGTCCCCCATGTACACCTTGGATGCCGCCACTCTGTCGCAGAACATCTCGCAGACGTAGATAAGGGGCATTTTCACCGGCTTCATCTTCTTTGTAATAGGGTCGTAGTCGCACCAGTACTCAAAGTGGTGCTTGTTGTGCCCCTTGTGGTGCATCCATGCCCGGGAATATCCGTAATTCTCCCGCTCCGCCTCGTTGGGGGAGCGCTTCCCCTCCTGGTACATGGCTGCTGAGATGAAGAACTCCTCCGGGGCATACTTGGACAGGTCATGGGTGAGCCCCTGCCAGTACAGCCCTGCCCTGAAGCAGTGGCGGCAGACCTTGCTGCGGTGGTTCTCCACCGTGCGCAGATGGCCGAAAAAGTTCTTTGCGGTGAGCTTTGGTATGTTGTTCATAATGGTTGATTACCTCTGAATAGCTAATAGCGAATAGCTGACGGAAAGCCGCCGGGCGATCTGCCGTCAGCCTTTTTGATCTCTTATCTCTGACCTCTATCTTCTAAAAAAGAGGTCAGAGATAAGATGTCAGGAGTCAGATGACCGGAACAGAGAGGGCAAGCCGCCTGTTCCGCATTACTCTTTCTAACCTCTGATCTCTAACCTCTGACCTTATGTTTACATACTTACATAATTGAGGGGATCGGTGTGCTGACCGTTGACACGCACCTCAAAGTGGCAGTGATTTCCGTAGGCATAGCCTGTGCAGCCTATGTAGCCTATGGTCTGCCCCTGCTCCACGTAGTCCCCCACGCTGACGGTACACTCCGACATATGTGCGTAAAGGGTGGCTATCTTGCCGCCGTGGTCGATGACAACGTGTATACCGTAGCCGTTGCCTGTGTTGGAGGCGGTGATGACCTTTCCCGATGCGCTTGCCACTATCTTCTCGCCGGCACACCCGGGCTTGGTGATGTCTATGCCCTTATGGAAGTCGGAGGAGCCTCCCTCCTCGTCTATGGTGCGGTAGCCGTAGCCGTCGGTCATGTTGTAGACCGTGGGGCAGGGCCATATGAAGTCTGATGAACCCGATGAATAGCTGTCGCTTTCGCTGCTTTCATAGAGGGAATCGTAGTCGTCCCCGTATTCGTCGGACTGTCCGTAGGTGGAGGAGTAGCTTACCTCGGGCTCGGCATAGGAAGTGGTGTCCTCAGAGGGCTGATAGTAGCTGTCTGCTTCCTCCTGGGCTGCTGCCATGCGTGCCTCGTATTCCTCACGCTCACGCTGCTCACGCTCTCTGCGCTCCTGCTCCTCACGTTCCTTGCGCTCACGCTCTTCCCGCTCCTTGCGTTCCTTTTCCTCACGGGCTCTGCGCTCGGCTTCAAGGCGCTCGTTCTCCTCCTGCTGGAGACGGATGTACTTCTGCAGCTCCTCCTCTACGTCGTCAGCCTCAGCCATCATCTCGGGAGTGCGCTCCCTGAGAGCCTGTGCCTGCTCCTCGTAGTATGCCTTCATCTCAACGTGGTCGTTGTAGGTCTCCTGCAGCTCCGAAAGCACTTCCTCGGAATCAGCCTTCTTTTCCTCAAGGGCTGTCATGTCCTCCTCGAGCTTGTCCTTCTCGGCGATAAGCTCGTTTATCTTGGTGTTCAGGTCATCTATCATCTGGTTGTCGTGGCGGGAAACACGCTCCATGAGCTCTGTGCGCACAAGCACATCGTAGAAGTCAGTGGAGCCTACAAGTATGGAGGCAAGGCTGTCGCTGCCCTCCATGTACATGACACGAAGCCTCTGCTTGAAGTCCTCTATGTCCTGGGCTATCTCCACCTCCTTGCTGGCGATAAGGCGGGAGGTGGCTTCTATATCCGTGTCAAGGATGGAGATCTGCTCCTTAAGGTTTGTGATCTCCTCCTCCTGTATGTGCATCTTCTCGTCGTATATCTCCATATACTCCGCAGATTCCCTTGCCCCCTCCTCGAAGGCGGCAAGGTCGGCCTCAGCCTGCTTTTTCTCCTGTGCAAGCTGATACCGCCTGTTTTCCAGCTCCTCTATCTGTGAGGAATAGTCCGCACCGGCAAAGCTGCCGCCTGCGGCTATGAGCCCTGCGCAGAGCGTCAGAGCCACAGTCCTTCTGAATATGCGTTTCATTGTTGCTTTCATTGTTTCTCTTTCTCTTTCCTTACTTTTCTGTCCGGTCAGCATCGTGGGCGGACAGTATGTTCCATTATACCTTTACGTATTTTCTCGTGCTGAATACAGTCCCTATGGCGCTGATAAGGGCGGCTGCCCCGATGTAGCCCACTGCCGCATATACTGAGTAGTGGGAGAAGGGGATGAACCCTGTGGTGCCCATTGCCGCAAATATGGTGGTCTCGGAGGAGAGCAGGGCGGAAAGGCTGTCGTAGCCTATCTTGGTCAGCACAAAGGCTATTACGCCCGCTATTATCCCTATGAGAAGCCCCTCGATGAAGAAGGGTATCTTGATAAAGGTGTTGGTGGCTCCCACGTACTTCATTATCTGTATCTCACGCTTGCGGAAGTCCACACTGGCACGGGTGGTGTTGGAGATGATGACAAAGCTCACCACGATGAGTGCCGCCAGCACCACAGCACTGACTATGGTCACCATGGTGTTTATGCCGGAAAGCACGTTTACAAAATCGTAGGGTGCCTTCACCTTGTCGATGTTCTCAAAGCCGTTGATGTCCATAAGGGTGGAGCTCATCTTGTCTATGTCCGTGATGCGTATGCGGTAGGCATCGGGCAGAGGGCTCTCGTCCCCCAGGTAGTCGAATATGCCCTCCGCATTGGTCATATCCGCCTTTATGTCCTCAAAGGCCTGTTCCTTTGAGTAGAAGCTGACGTTTGCCACGTTGGAAGCGCCCTTGAGCTGCTCCCCCAGCTTCTCGATGTCCTCATCGGAGGTGCCGTCCTTGATGTAGACTATTACCTCGTTCTTGTTCTCCACATTGCCTATCATCATGTTGATGTTGGATGTGAAAAGCACGGTAAAGCCTATCATCAGCAGTGACACCGTGAGTATGCACAGGGAGGCGAAGGACATGATGCGGTTCTGTATTATGCCCTTGGCTCCCCGCCTGAAAAGATAACCAAAACTATTTAATCTCATAGAAAACCCTTCGGTTAGATGTTAGTAGTTAGAGTTTAGAGAAGCTGACATAGAACTAATGTCTATTGTCCTCTTTTCCTGCAAAACAAAGCAAGCGGAGCAGGGAAAGAGGAGAACAAGCCAGCCGTTCTCCGTCACCCAACTGTACACTGTACACTCGGGCAGCAGCAGCCAAACGCAAAACACCGCAGATATTCATTCTTCCTTCTGCATTCTTCATTACATTCAGACGTGTCCGTCAAAGGCTATCTCGCCCTTCTTGATGTTGATGAGCCTGCCGCCGAAGCGCTTGACAAGCTCGTGCTCGTGGGTGACGATGACAACCGTGGTGCCCTTCTCGTTTATCTTTTTGAGCAGGGAGATTATCTCCACGGAAGTGCGGGGGTCAAGGTTGCCCGTGGGCTCGTCCGCAATGATGAGCTGAGGGTTCCCCGCAAGGGCTCTTGCGATCGCCACACGCTGGCGCTCGCCGCCGGAGAGCTTCTCCGGGTTCTGGCGAATCTTGGAGCCTAAGCCCATAAGGCCTATGACCGCCGGCACACGCTTTCGTATGTACTTGTTGGGGGCATCCGTGCAGCGCAGGGAGAACGCTACGTTGTCGTATACGTTCATGGACTGTATCAGCTTGTAATCCTGGAACACAAATCCGATGGTGCGCCGCAGCAGGGGCACGTCACGCTCGCTCAGGCTCATAAGGTCGTAGCCGTTGACGTTGATGCTGCTCTGTACGTCATCACGCCTGTCGGCAGTCACCTCACGGATAAGGAGCTTTATCAGGGTGCTCTTGCCCGCACCGTTCTCACCGACTATAAAGGCGAACTCCCCGTCGTTTATCTTCAGGGAGATGTCCTTTAGCACCGGCTCGGTGGTGTTGTCCCCGGCACGCATGATCTCACGCCTGTCATATGTCACATATATGTGGTTGAGTTCGATCAAAAACTACACCTGCTTTTAGAACTTAGTGGGATTGGATGAAAGGTACTTCTTGACCATAAGGGCGATCTTGAACACGATGGCATGGTCGAATTCACGCAGGTCAAGACCCGTCAGCTTCTTTATCTTCTCAAGCCTGTACACAAGGGTGTTCCTGTGAACAAAGAGCTTCCTTGAGGTCTCGGAAACGTTCAGGCTGTTCTCAAAGAACTTCTGTATGGTAAAGAGGGTCTCATGGTCAAGGGACTCGATGGAATTCTTCTTGAACACCTCCGCAAGGAATGTCTCGCAGAGAGTTGTGGGAAGATGATAGATGAGCCTTGCGATACCCAAATTGTCATAGGATACTATGGCCTTCTCGGTGTCAAATACCTTGCCCACCTCAAGAGCCATCTGCGCTTCCTTGAAGGAGCGTGCCAGATCCTTTATGCCCACAACGGGGGTGCCTATGCCCACATTTACACGGGTGTAGAACTCGCCGGACAGGGTGTCGGAAATGGAGCGTGCCAGCTTGTCCAGGTCGCCGGGATCGATGTTGGGCTTTATCTCCTTGACAAGAACGATGTCGGACTCGGTAACATTGAAGATGAAGTCCTTTGTCTTGTCGGGGAAAAGGTTCTGTATCACGTCATATGCGGAAACGTCGTTGGAGGTGATGACCCTGATGAGGAGCACCACTCTGCTGATGTCGTTGTTGAAGTGCAGCTCCCTTGCCTTTACCACGATGTCCCCGGGGAGAACGTTGTCAAGAACCACGTTCTTGACGAAGTTGTTCCTGTCGTACTTTTCGTCGTAGTACTGCTTTATGCTTGCAAGAGTAATGGCCATGATGCCTGCGTACTTGGCAGCCATTTCGTCCGTGCCCTCTACAAATACGGCGTAATCGGGCTTGGGACGGGATCCGAAGGGCTTGTAGGTGTATCCGTCACGCACAAATATGTCATGGTTATCCGAAAGATCCATGGATACGTATTCGTTTACTGTGCCTATGCGGGTAAGCTCGCTGCAGGCGATGATGGTGGCACCGGAATCAACTACACCGATAGTGCAGCCTACTGTGTCACGCATCTGGTGGATAAGCCCCTGGAATAATCTGTTGGACATGGTCATTACTTCCTTTCTGTGTTTCATGCGACCCGCCGCCGCGGCACCTCTGCACCGGGGCGAGCTGCGATCTAAAGGTGTTTTCAGACTGTCGGAGGGAGACTTACACACATACCCCCTGACAGCTTTGGTATAATCCCAAAAATATACAAATTCGTATCCTACATTTTACCACATTGTGCATATAAATGTGTTAACATTCTGTGAACATCGAAAAAATTAAGCAAAAAATTAAGCAGCTAATAGCTAACAGTGAATAGTGAACAGGTGTTACTGCCGGAGATCGGGCTGCTTGACTTTGCGTGTGGCAGCCGCATATCTAATGCAGAATGAAGAATGCAGAATGAATGGCGGTGACGGGAAATTGGACGCTTGCCTTTCTCTTTGCTTGTTTTCTTATTCCAAAAGCGACGCTCTGACATCAGCAAGGGCAGTCAAGCTGTCAGCTCACTGTCATTGCTTCTATAATCTTGCTTCTTGTAAGTACTCTTTCAGCAGAAAAGTGCAGAAATACGGGAATGTGTATATGTTGTCAGCGCAGCCTGTGTTGCCGTTTATCATCTTGATGCCAAAGCGTATGTCAGCGTATTTGTCCGATGCTATCAGCGTCCGCAGGGACTTTGCCCTGCCGTTCTGGGATTTTACCTCCACAGGGACAAGGGAATCCTTCGTTCTCAGGAAGAAATCCTGTTCAAGGGTGGAGTCATCACGCTTGTAGTAGCACAGCGGACATCCGCACTTTACCAGTGCCTCACCCACCATGTTTTCGTAGAGAGCCCCCTTGTAGACCCCAAGGTTCTTGTTGGCACGAAGATCCTCCTGCGCCTCATCGTCGAGCATTGCCACCAGCAACCCGGTGTCTGCAAGGTACAGCTTGAATTTGTCCGGGTCGATGTTGCCTTTCAGCGGCAGCTCCGGGAAGCTCATGCAATGGCATACATTCACTATCCCTGCATCTTCAAGCCATTCTATGCAGCCTCTGTAG
Organism: Ruminococcus sp. UBA4240; assembly: GCA_002395525.1. Taxonomy (GTDB): domain Bacteria; phylum Bacillota; class Clostridia; order Oscillospirales; family Ruminococcaceae; genus Huintestinicola. The sequence continues at coordinate 63 of DGXE01000059.1, read as the reverse complement.
GTCTGAAACCGTGCACCGGAGGCGACCTTTGAGATCTGGAACTTCTTGTTCTCCTTTGCAAGC
>DGXE01000058.1:4720-23064 GCA_002395525.1 Ruminococcus sp. UBA4240 | reverse complement strand
TCCGATACCGACGGTATAGTCCGGATGGAAGAAACAATGGTACGACAGTATCACTGTGCCCCCTGTATCCACAGGGGGCATTTTTATGAGGCGGATCGCTTTAGCAAAGGGGGGCACAGCCCCGTAAAAAAGGAGCGATCTGTAATGGAAAAGAAAAAAGAAGTATCAGGTGTACGGTTTATGTGTGTCACGGCGCTGATGGGGGCGCTGGCGGCGGTGCTGGAGATGCTGAATTTCCCCACGCCCTTCATACCCTCCTTTATCAAGTTCGATTTTTCCGAGCTGCCTGCTCTCATATCAAGCTTTGCCTTAGGACCTGTGTCCGGGGTGTGCGTGTGCCTTATCAAGAACCTGGTAAAGCTGGTGACAGGCTCTAACACTGCCGGCATAGGGGAGCTTTCCAACTTCCTTCTGGGGTGTGCTCTTGTTGTGCCCGCAGGCCTCATCTACAAGGCGAAGAAGACCAAAAAAAGGGCAGTCATAGGCTCTCTTGCAGGGGCGGTATGCATGGCGGTGCTGAGTGTTGTGACCAACTACTTTATCGTCTACCCCATATATGCGGCGGCATTCGGGGGAATGGAAAACATCATCAACGCATACAGAGCCATTGATCCCACGGTGAATACCCTTATGGACTGCCTTGTGCGGTTCAACCTGCCCTTCACCTTTGTAAAGGGAATGGCATCGGCAGGTATCACTATGCTTGTGTACAAGTACATCTCGCCTGTCATAAAGCACAGCGGCGGGAAAACAGCTTCAAGCAGAATATAACAAAGCGGGGCTTGCCCCGCTTTTCTGCTATATGATGTCGCCTATGGATCTCCTTGCATATATGGATCTGCGCACCTCCATCACGTCGTCTATGACTACGTAAAAAACGGCGTAGTTGCCTACGTTGATGTGATAGTAGATGTCATTTGATTTGGTTATATAAGGGTACGGCGGGAACATCAGGGGATCCTCCGAGCGCTTTTCAATTGTTGAGCGTACTCTTTCGAGCAGTCTTTCAGCAGCTATGGGGTTGCCGTACTCTATCCTGATACGTGCTGATACCCCTATTGTATCCTGAATGAAATCATCCGTGATTCGTACACTATATTTTTTCAAGCTCATCCTTTACCTTTTCAAAGGCTTCATCCAGAGAATATCTCGCAGGATTCTTCCGTGCGTTTATGCTTGCTTCTTCAAGAGCCCGCACAATATCACTGTTAGTAAGATTTTCATACTGGTCTATACTCATGACCACCATGGAGCCGTAGCCGTTTTTGGTGAGGAATACAGGTGAGCCGTTGGAAACGGCAGCTTCTATCTCGCTAAAATGATTGCGAAGATCGGATATAGGTCTGATGTCTATCATATTATCACCTCCTTGATAATATTTTATCATAAAATTATCAGAATGTCAATAGCTGTTCCCAAAAAAACAGGAGCCGGATCAGACGGCTCCTGTTTCAATATCTCTGCGCCTTCAGCTTTTTGTATTCCTCAAAGACACTAAGGCATTCTTCCCGGCCGCTCTCCTCCATGTCAAGGGGAAGGGAGCCGCTTTCAAGGGCGCTGTAGAAGTCCTCATCACGAAAGCCAATCTCTGCCGTGTCCTCTGCCCTGCATCCGTAGTATATGCGCTCTATATTCGCCCACATTGACGCACTCAGGCACATGGGGCAGGGATAGGCGGTGGTGTACAGGGTGCAGCCCCTCAGGTCGTGGGTGCCAAGGGCTTGGCAGGCATTTCGTATGGCGGACACCTCGCCGTGCATGGTGGGGTCGTGGGAAGCAAGCACCATATTGTGCCCCCTGCCCACTATGTCGCCGTCACGGACAATGACCGCTCCGAAGGGACCGCCGTCACCCTTTTGTATACCCTGTCTCGCCTCATCTGCGGCGATCTTCATGTATTCGTCCATGCTGCACCTCCCCGGTGTCATCTCAGCCTGTCGCAGAACTGTGCGATCTTTTCCTCATTCTCTGCATTCTGATGTGCCTTCGGATCTATGAGCACAAGAGTTTCATCAAGAGGGGCACCCAGCAGGGCGGACAGCTTTTCAAAGACCTTTTCTGCGCCGTTCCCCGCCTGACAGCAGACTGCGGCAAAGCGCTTCCCCGTCAGGTCGTTTTCCTTTATGAATGTGCGTATGGGGGGAGTTATGTTTGATGCCCACACGGGGCTTGCAAATATTATCCTGTCATAGCTGCCGCTGTCAAAGGTGTAGGGCTTTAAGGCAGGGGTCTCTGCCATTACCGCACTTTTCCCGCCCCACAAAAACTTTGTCACCTTTCCGGTGGGGTAGTCCTTTTGGGGTTCAAGGCGGAGGGTTTCACAGCCCAGCTTTTGGGCAATGCTCCTTGCGGCAAACTCAGTGTTCCCTTCAAGGGAGTAGTAGACTATTATCGTCTTCATATTGTTCTCCTGTTCAGTCTGTCAGCGCCTGTACTTCCTCATCGGAAAGGGTAATGCCGTAGACATCCGTGTACCATGCCCTGATATCTGCGGGGAAGTCAAGGTCTGAAAAGCGTTCGGGCGAAAGGTGCAGAGCCGTCCATTCAAGGGACAGGGGCGCATCCGAGGAGGCAGGATACCAGCGGTAAAACCCTGTGGGGTACTTGTATACCTTCCCCTCCTGCACCGCTCTGAGCCCCGTAAGATCCGTGTCGTTCTCCCCCTTTATCACCTGCTCCGGGGAGGCGGGGACAAAGTTTGAAAGCAGAAGTATATCAGGATCCCAGGTGTAGAGCTGTTCTATGCTCACATCTGCGTGCCCCTTTACCTCTGCGGCGGCATTTATGCCCCCTGCGGCAGTTATCCAGTAGTCCCCGAAGGAGCCTGTGCCTGCCGCCTTTATACTGCCGTTGGCGCAGTTGAAGAGTATTACCGCTGTGGGTTTTTCCTCCTCGGGTATGGTGTCAGTCACGTCTGTTATCTTTTTTGCGGAGTCACGGGCTTTAGCGGCAATATCGGCGGCTGTGCCGTTGTCTCCGTATATTTCCCCTAAAAGCTCATTCCATGAGATATAGGTCTCCACGCAGTCAAAGCCCTGCCCTGCGGGGGAGAATGCGGCTGAGGGTATGCCCAGGCTGTCGTAAAGGGCTTTTTCCTCCGGGTTCTGGGCTGAGTATATGACAAGATCGGGATCCAGTGCCGCAACGGATTCAATGTTTATCTCGCCCCCCTGTACAAAGGAGGTGTCTGCATTCAGTATTTCGGGATATATCTCTGCCAGATAGGAGTTTTCCGCAGCCTCCATTGCGGAGGGGTTCATGCCCACTATCTCCGCTCCGCTGCCACGGAACAGCGCAAATACCGAGGGTATGGGGAATATGGAGGAGATGATGACCCTTTGGGGAGGGCGGTCAAGCTCTATCTCATTGCCCGCCTGATCCGTAAAGCGGATGGCTGTGCCCTCCGTGCTCCGGGAGGCTGCTGTGGTGGTCTGTTCGGGCTGTCCGCTCTGAGGAGCCTGAGTGCTCCGGGAACAGCCGGCAGCTGTCAGGCAGGCAAGGCAGACAGCCGCTAATGCAGTGCTTTTTTTCATGGGAATGCTTCTTTCCTTATTCTTTTTCTTCAAGGAGCAGGTCACAGCACACTACGGTCATCTCTCCCTTTTTGTTGTACATCTTGGAGGATATGGTCTTGCAGGTGTGGCCTGTGGCATTTGAGGTGTACCAGCCCGATATGAAGGGATCCTCTATCTGCTCCTTTATGGCGTAGAAATAGTTCTTTATGCTGTGGCTCTCCCCTATGAGTGCCGGGTGATAGCCCTCTTCAATGGGGGTGTTGGGCGCCATTACCGTATCGGTTATCTGGAACCCCTTCTTGTCTATAAGGAAGGCACACTCGATCTCCTCATGCTCCCTGACGTAGTTTTTAAGTTCGGCGTTGTAGTCGTCCCCCTCCATGCATACAAGGCGGTTCACAAGGTCGTATATGATGCGCTTGCAGCTTTCTATCCGCATATTCGCGACGGTGGGGTTGTTCTTCAGGGAGATGTTGAGCCTGTCGGCGGCCTGCTCCACCTTCACCCTTGCCTCGTTGGTAAACAGGTAGTTGAAGCGGTCGGGGCGCTGGAAATAGAAGCCCTGGAAGTAGTCCACACCCAGCACCACGCAGGTGATTACCTCCTCGGTGCGCTCCACGCCGCAGGCTACGGTCATTGCGCCTATCTGGCGGGCTACATCCGTCACCGAGCGGAATACCTCCTGATGATACTTGTTCTCATCTATGTTTTGGGTGATGCTGCGGTCTATCTTGATGATATCGGGGTTTATGAGCATGATGCGGTTGATGTCATCGTTTTCTCCGGTCACATTGTCAAGGGCGATGTGAAAGCCCTTGGAGCGGTACATATCCGCAAACATCATCAGTGCGTAGGAATCCTTTACACCCTGTATATTAAGCTCCAGCACGATATTCTGGGGGGATACCCCAAGCCGTGATGCCATGTCCCTTATCTCCCCTGTAAGGGGTCTTGCAGGGTCAAGGCGGCCTGTGAATATGTTCATAAACAGTGTGGGAGCGGAGGTCTCACGGGTGAAGGCACGCATGGCCTTTTCCATGCATATGGAGTCCAGTTTCCCCCCTATGCCCGATTTCTGGGCGCAGGCAAACATTTCAAGGGGAGGTATCCTTCCTTCCTCATATTCACCTCTGGCAAGGGCCTCCAGGCCTATGTACTTGCGGGTGTTCAGGGAGAGGATGGGCTGGAATTCGATCATTATATCTTCATTGTCTATTACATGCTGTATCTGCTTGGGAGAGTATTTCATATGCATTCCGCCTTTAATCGGGGATATTGTTGTAGATGCTGTCAACAGTGGCATTGTCCGGCTCTGTCTTTCGTGATATCAGGTCATACTGCCTGTACATACGCTGTGTGGCGTTCTCGATGAAGAAGTAGTACAGCAGGTAGCACAGGGAGAGTATGAGCAGCAGCCCGTCCACTATGAGGAAGGCTTTCATCTGGCTGAGAAAGAACACGCACATACCGATAAACAGCAGTATGCACACCATGACAGTCACCAGCAGGTGTACGAACCGCTCGTGCTGGACAAAGCCTATCTGCACCAGCTGTTCACGCTTGAGCGCTTCAAAGTCGGTGCCTTCGTCGGCAATGGCGTTATCCACATTTTTCATATATGTCTTTATATAGGGTCCCATAAGAAATCACCTCAAAAGCCTAATGAATTATAACTATTATACCATATTCACCTGTATTTTTCAATGTGTTTTTTACCTTTTTGAGTAAATGCTTTTCACAGGTTATTGGATAATTTACACAAATTCTATATTTATTATATATTAAGTTCACAATGCAGGGTGCTTAATGTAATGCACTATCAGGAGGATAGTCCATACGCTGTCGATCGTTCCTGTAGGTACATTCTTGTGTCCCTTTTGTATGAAAAAAACGCCGATCCTGACAGGGTATACTGACCTCGTCAGGATCGGTCGGATGCGCCATCTGCATTAAGCATTGATTGCACCTGTCACCTATTTTTTTCCTGATACCTTGTTTCTGTTGCTTTACACACATCAATGACTCCCTGTTCATAGTTCGTCCCCTGCTTTGAAAAAAGCCCGCAGCCGCAGCGTACTGCGGTCACGGGCGTAAAGAAGTTATCTGTATCTTCTCACAAGCTTCAGGACTATCCATACGATAACGCCTATGATAGCGATTATCAGTATGATGAACAGTATGGTGGAGAGGACGGAAAGCACACCGTTGGGAGCCTCTGCCACGGAAGTGTCCTCATCTCCGATGTTTGCGATCTGCACCCCGTAGTTGTCCACTATGGTAACATCATCCAGCCTGCAGACCTCACCGGAAAAGCCGTCTGTTATGGGAATTGACAGCCCCAGTTTGTTGTTTTTCACCTCAGCGGGCACTGTAACGCTTGCCTTGATATAGCTGCCGCTGTTGGAGGTGTTTACCACGGAGGATATCCACTGATCCCCGTCGGCGAAGAGCTGCAGCACATCTGTGGACTTGTTTACGGCTTTGTCTATCTTTATGTTCACATTCAGGGTATGTCCTGCAAAGTCGTCGAGTCCGAAATCAGCAGCTTCAAAGTAAATGCCGCCGTACTGGTTGCTGACAGGATCCTTGAAATCCTCGGACAGCTTCAGGCTCCTGCCGGAGATGGCGCCCCCGTCGGCTAATTCCACTTTCAGGTTGGTGTCGCTTGCATTGCCGAAGGTGTGGATGTATTTCATGCAGGCATCCGTGTCAAAGCTGAGCGTAGCAGGCTCGGGCTTGGCAGAGGCGGTTGTGGTCTCAGGTGCTGCCAGTACAGCTGTGCCCATAGTGAGTGCGGCTGCACCTGCAATGATCAAGGATATGATCTTTTTCATTTCAGATTCCCCTTATGGTTAGATTTTCAAGTGATAGCTTTATGTATATTTTATAACATTTCCCCCAAAATGTCAATACATATTGGGAAATTTCCGCAAATTATGCGTAGTAATGGATGGCGGGCATATCTGAGCCGAAGCGCTCTGCGAATATGCCGTCCTGCATAAGAGACTGTACAGCCGCCTGTACAAGGGAGAGATAGGCAGGGGTTATGCGGCTGTCGGAAAAGTCCCATCCCTTGAATTTTATCCATATCTCAAGGGAGCCGTCCACATTTTCGTCATCGTCGATGGAGGCAAGAAAGGACTTTTTCCACAGGGACAGCTCCTCTGCGCCGTTCCCAGCATTTGCGGTGTCATAGCCTATGGCACCGCACCATCCGTATTCTGCGGGGGCAATGGTGAAGCAGAGGGCACACACCTTGTTGTCGTATATGTCGTTAATCTCGTCGGCTATCCATTTTTTCAGGGCGAATACAAGCGCCTTGTCATATTCATCAGCCGCCGCCTCGTCGTAGGGGGCGATGTTCTCATTTATCCTGTTCATTACAGCTCTCCGTGTGAAAGTGCGGTCAGATATGCGTTTATAAAGCCGTCAATATCCCCGTCCATGACCGCATTGATGTTGCCGTTCTCAAAATTGGTGCGGTGATCCTTTGCAAGGGTATAGGGCATGAACACATAGGAACGTATCTGTGCGCCCCATGCGATCTCCTTCTTTACGCCCTTGATGTCCTCTATCTTTTCAAGGTGCTCCCTTTCCTTTATCTCCACCAGCTTGGAAATGAGCATCTTCATGGCATAGTCCTTGTTCTGGTACTGGCTGCGCTGTGTCTGGCAGGATACCACGATGCCTGTGGGGATATGGGTGAGCCTTACAGCGGAGGAGGTCTTGTTTACCTTCTGTCCGCCCGCACCGGAGGCACGGTAGAAGTCTATCTCCAGATCCTCCGGGCGTATCTCTATGTTGAGATCCGCCTCGCCCATTTCAGGCATTACCTCCAGTGAGGCAAAGGAGGTCTGTCTGCGGCCCGAGGAGTCAAAGGGGGATATGCGCACCAGTCTGTGTACCCCTGTCTCACTCTTTAAGAAGCCGTAGGCATTTGTGCCCTCCACCAGTATGGAGGCGGACTTTATCCCTGCCTCATCTCCGTCAAGGTAGTCAAGGGTAGTCACCTTGAAGTCGTGGCGTTCAGCCCAGCGGTTGTACATACGGAACAGCATCTCTGCCCAGTCCTGAGCCTCTGTGCCGCCTGCCCCCGCATGGAAGGTGAGAATGGCGTTCTTGCTGTCGTATTCACCTGTGAGCAGAGTGGTAAGACGTGTGGTCTCCAGTGAGGACTTGAACTTGTCCGCCTCTGTCCTCAGCTCATTTACAGCATCCTCGTCCTCCTGCTGACCCTCCTCAATGGTCAGGTCTATCATAGTGATAGTGTCCTCAAGCTGGGAATTCAGCCTGTTGTAGTTGGCGATCACAGCCTCGTCCTGCTTTATCTTCTGCATGACCTTCTGTGAACCCTCTATATCGTTCCAGAAGCCTTCCTCGGCGGACTTTTCCTGCAATTCCTTTATTTCATCGTTCAGCTTGTCTATGTTAAGGATACTGTACATTTCCTTCATATCCTTGCGATAGCCTTCAAGCTCCAGCTTTAATTCATCAAGTAGTAACATTGGCATTCCGTCCTTTATGTGCTTTATATTCTTCCATTGGCATCCTGACAGGGGGCGACAGCTCCGGCAGCTCCTGTATGTCAAAGAATCGCAGCTCGCTGACCTCGTCCCCGTCTGCCCGCAGCTCACCGTGATATTTCCGGCAGATGTAGAGAATGTCTATGGTGCTGACCTCGTCACCGTTGGGATAGGTGTAGTGAAGCTCCTCCCCGGAGAATACACCGAAAAGTGTGAGCTCATCCGCAATAAGCCCAGTCTCCTCAAACAGCTCCCTTTTTGCGGTGTCCTCCGTGCGTTCAAAAAGCTCCACAGCCCCGCCCGCATAGCTCCATGTGCCGTTGTCGGTGCGCTTTTGCAGGAGTATCTGCCCCTTTTCATTCTCCACAATGACACTTGCGGCGGCGTGTATGATGGGGTCATGCCCCACCTTTTCCCTTAAGCTTGAAATATATCCCATCAGTCTATGTAGCGGACATACTCCGCCACCTCATACTTGGATGGAGGGTTGGGGATGCTCTCGGGATATCCCACTGCAATGGCTGTCACCACGGTCTCATCCTCGGGGAGGGAGATTATCTGTGCTATTTTGTCATAGTCCACAAGTCCCATGATGACACTGCCAAGGCCGTATTCATGGGCGGCAAGGCACAGCTCGTCTGCGGCTATGCCCGCATCGTACATGGTGTATCCGTCCCCTTTAACGGTGTCAAACTCGCCGTCAGCGGTGTATCCCGCCTTGCCGTTTACGGCAGACTGTATGATTACACAGGGGGCGTTGTTTATGATGTTCTTGTTGTTGCTGGGTGTGCGGGTGGCTTCCTCAGCGATGCGCCCCTTCACCTTTGCATCCGTGATGACGGTGAAGCGGAATGTGCGGCTGTTCTTCCAGGAGGGGGCAAAGCGCACAGCCTCAAATATGCTGTCAAGCACCTGACGTGATACCTCTTTGCTGTCAAACTTGCGTATCGTCCTTCTGGTTCTGAGTGCTTCTATCGTGTTCATAGTTATCCTCTTTCACGGCTTCTCAATGCCGTATTTTTCGTAGAATTCCCTTATATCTGCCTCTGACGTGACAAGCTCGGCGAAGTGGAGCTTCCTGTCCGCTTTGGAGTAAAAGCCTATCGTCCTTTCCCCGGTGCACACGGAGCTTTCCAGCCTTATATCTGCGGCTGTAAAGCCCTCCGGCAGGGGCAGTGTCTTTGCCTTAGCCATATTCAGCACAGCTTGGAGCCGCAGGGGATGCTGTCATCCACCATGATAAGGTTCAGCTTCTCCTCACCGTCAGCGCCCTTTGCCACTGCGGAAATGATCATGCCCTGGGACTCAACTCCCGCAAGGGTGGCAGGGGCAAGGTTTGCAATGACCAGTATCTTTTTGCCCACAAGCTCCTCGGGAGTGTAGAACTTGGCAATGCCGGACACTACCTGTCTCTCGCCGAAGCCGTCATTGAGAATGAATTTCAGGAGCTTTTTGGACTTGGGCACCTTCTCGCAGGATATGACCTTTGCCACACGGATGTCGCACTTGTCAAAGTCGTCTATCTTTATGGTGTCCCCGATGGGCTCGAGGGTCACATCCTCGTTCTTTTCCTCAGAGGAGAGCTTTGCCTTTGCCTCCTCCATGTTTTTGAGGATAATGGTGTTGAGTTCCTCTATCTCCTTCTCCGTGTCGATACGGGGGAAGATCATCTCGCCCTTGTGTACGGTCACATTTTCGGGCAGCACGCCGAGGCGGCTGAGATTTTCATATCTTACGTCGTCAGCAGTCGCCCCTATCTGTTCAAGCACCTTGGGCATAGTCGTTGGCATAAAGGGGGAAAGCAGCCCTGCGATCACACGTATGGCATCAAGGAGGTTGTAGAGAACACTGGCAAGCCTTGCCCTTCTGCTCTCATCCTTGCCCAGCTTCCAGGGCTCGGTCTCATCTATGTACTTGTTGGCACGGGAAACGCCCTCGAATATGGTCTCCAGAGCCTGCTTCAGCTTTGTCTCGTCCACAAAGGCATCCACGGCGGGGGCAAGACCTGCTATGACAGACCTGAAATCCTCGTCTATGTCTGCGCTCTCACGCTCTGTGGGGAGGGTGCCGCCGAAATACTTGTCCGCCATGGCAACAGTGCGGGAAACTAAGTTCCCCAGGCCGTTGGCAAGGTCGGAATTGATGCGGTTTATCATGATCTCGTTGGAGAACATACTGTCAGCGCCCAGAGCCATCTCACGCATGATGTGGTAGCGGATGCTGTCCACACCGTAGCGCTCCCCAAGCATAAAGGGATCCACCACATTGCCCAGGGACTTGGACATCTTCTCCCCTTCGCCGTTCTTGCCCTGCATGGTGATCCAGCCGTGTACAGCCAGGTGCTTGGGCAGGGGGATATCCAGAGCCATGAGCATAGCGGGCCAGATGATGGCATGGAAGCGCATTATATCCTTTGCCACCATGTGTACATCTGCGGGCCAGTATTTTTCAAAGTCTGCGTGGGCGCTGTTCTCGTAACCCAGGGCGGTGATGTAGTTGGAAAGGGCATCTATCCATACGTACACAACGTGCTTGTCATCAAAGGAGACGGGTATGCCCCACTTGAAGGTGGTGCGGGATACGCACAGATCTTCAAGGCCGGGCTTTATGAAGTTGTTGACCAGCTCCACAGCCCTTGTCTTGGGACGCAGGTAGTCGGTGTTAAGGAGCAGATCCTCAATGCGGTCGGCAAATGGGGACATTTTGAAGAAATATGCCTCTTCCCGTGCAAAGGTAACGGGACGGTGACATTCGGGGCAGCAGCCGTTCTCGTCAAGCTGTGACTCCGTCCAGAAGCTCTCGCAGGGTGTACAGTACTTTCCGCTGTACTCTCCCTTGTAGATGTAGCCCTTGTCGTAGAGCGCCTTGAATATCTTCTGCACTGCCTCTACGTGGTAGTCATCTGTGGTGCGGATATAGCGGTCGTAGGAGATGTTCATGTAGCTCCACAGCTTCTTGAAGGTGGCAACTATCTCATCAACGTACTGCTTGGGGGTGATGCCCGCCTCAGCCGCCTTCTGCTCTATTTTCAGACCGTGCTCGTCCGTCCCTGTGAGGAACATGACATCATAGCCCTGCATACGCTTGTAGCGGGCAATGGTATCACAGGCAACAGTGGTGTAGCAGTGCCCGATATGAGGATTTCCCGAGGGGTAGTATATGGGAGTAGTAATATAAAAAGTCTTTTTATCCATGATCTTTCCTCCGATGAATTTCAGGATGCGCCCGGCTGCCGGGTACACCGCATAATCATTACTATTATACTACATCCCTGAGGATTAGTCAAGACAAAAAACAGACCACAGCGCAAAATCTTGCACTATGGTCTGTTACCATCCTTTTCCGGGAGACTCTCAGGTATCCTGTATCACACATTGAATCTGAAAAGCACCACATCTCCGTCGTTCATGACGTAGTCCTTGCCCTCGGAGCGCACAAGCCCCTTTTCCTTTGCCGCAGCCATGGAGCCGCATTCCACCAGGTCGTCAAAGGCAACGACTTCCGCACGGATAAAGCCCTTCTCAAAGTCGGAGTGAATCTTCCCTGCCGCCTGAGGAGCCTTCGTGCCCTTCTTTATGGTCCAGGCACGCACCTCGGGCTGCCCTGCGGTAAGGAAGGAGATAAGCCCGAGAAGGCTGTACCCCTCGCTGATGATGCGGTCAAGCCCCGATTCTTCAAGCCCCAGCTCGGAGAGGAACATCTTCCTGTCATCCTCCTCCATGTCGGAAAGCTCCGCTTCAAGGCCTGCACATATGGGCAGCACTGCGGCTTTCTCCCTCTGTGCGATCTCCTGCACCGCCTTGTAATGGGCACAGTTTTCAAGGTCGTTGCGGAAATCCTCATCCGAGAGGTTTGCCGCATAGATGACGGGCTTAGCTGTGAGCAGGGGTGTCTGTGAGATCATCTCCCACTGCTCCTCATCCGCCTCAAAGGAGCGGGCAGAGTGTCCCTCCTCCAGATGAGCCTTCAGCCCTTCAAGCACTTCCACATCAGCCTGATACTTCTTGTCGGCCTTGACCATCTTCTTGGTGCGGTCGATGCGCCTTTCAAGCAGCTCCAGATCGGAGAGGATAAGCTCCAGCTCTATGGTCTCAATGTCCCTTTTGGGGTCTATGCTGCCGTCAACGTGGATAATGTTGTCATCCTCGAAGCAGCGCACGACGTGTACTATGGCATCCACCTCACGGATGTCAGCCAGGAACTTGTTCCCCAGCCCCTCACCCTTTGAGGCGCCCTTTACCAGCCCTGCAATGTCCACAAATTCAAGGGTGGCAGGGGTGAATTTTACGGGGGAGTACATTTCACGAAGCACCTCGAGCCGCTTGTCGGGTACGCTTACTATGCCCACATTGGGCTCTATGGTGCAGAAGGGGTAGTTTGCAGATTCGGCTCCCGCATTGGTAAGGGCATTGAAGAGTGTGCTCTTGCCCACGTTGGGAAGACCTACCATTCCAAGTTTCATCTAATCATTCATCCTCAAGGTCAAGATCTAAATTTCTGAGATATTCCTCAGCATCAAAGTCGTCATCCGCAGAAGTCTTCGTCTTTATCTTCTTCTTTGCGGAGGAGCTGCCCACTGCACAGCCTACGCCGAAGCCCAGGAAGAATGCGCATATCCCCACCAGCACGATAAGGACTGTGGGTATCTTCACCTTCCTGCTCACCTGTGTGTCCAGGTTCTTGCCCAGTGTAGCGGCAAAATTAGTAAGTATCTTTTCGATCATGTTGACCATCCTTTCTTAAAGTTGGTTGCTAAGGAGCATCTGCGGCTCCTCCTATAAGCCCCATGCGGGGCATTATAAACTGTGAAGCGGCTAACGTACAGCCTTTTTCTTCCGCTTGACCTCATACATCCGCTTGTCTGCCTCGGACTGCATGGTCTCAAAGTCGGTGATGCTCTCAATGGGGAGGGTGACCCAGCCGCAGGAGCAGCCTGCCTTGTATTCAAGCCCGGACACGGAGTTGAATACGCTCAGCTTGTTCTCCATAACTGAAAGCCTGCGCTGTATCTCGCTCACGTCATCGTGGCCTATGATAAGGGTGAATTCATCTCCGCCCATCCTGAAGCACGCCGAATCAGTATCAAACGCCGCCATAAGGCTGTGGGCTGCCTCCCTGATGACCACATCCCCCGCTTCATGGCCGAACTTGTCGTTTATCTGCTTGAGATTGTCTATATCGCTGCACATTACGGTGATGTAGCGCTTGTCCCTGCGGGAGAACATGATCCTCACCAGCTGTGAAAGCCCCCGCCTGTTGTATGCCCCCGTAAGGGTGTCCCTTATGTACAGGTTTTCAAGCTCCTTGCGGAGATAGAAGGCTCCCGCACTGTTTGAAAGGGATATTATCCAGGTGGAGAGGAAGTCCTCGCAGTCTGCGAACTGCTCCTCGTTGTCGGGGTCATAGGCTATGTAGCCCAGGAACTTATCCTTGTAGTAAAGGGGAGAAAAGCACATGAAGGCGGGCTTTTCGCCGTTCATAAAGTCGTAGGGGAGCAGTTCCCGTACAGGGAATGAGGTGCCGCAGGGCACCCCCGGAGCATCCCCTGCCATATACACAAGGGTGGGGGATACCTCAAGCCCCTTCCTGCTTATGTCGTCCACATCGGAGCATATGCACACATCAAAGGTGTTAAAGCCGAAATAGTTCTTGATATAGCTTGTGGCTGCAAAAAAGCCTTCCGGTGTCTCCGCATTGGAAAGGCGCACGTTCATGTCGTGGAGCCTTCGTGTCAGCTGCTTGTACTTGTTCAGATCCCCGTACTTGTCGTTGTAGAAATCCGCATACCGCTTTTCCGGAGCGTTGCATCCGCAGCTCTGGCGTATCAGCAGCTCGGAATCAAGCTGTATGGAGGTGGGAGGGTTGTGTCCGTCATGTACGGAGCACAGCACGTCCACCGCCTTGCGGCCTGCCTCCCCGAAATTCTTCCGCACACTGGTGATAGTGGGGCTGTACTGGTCGCAGTCTGAAATGCCGTCAAAGCCGGTGACAACTATGTCGGTGATGTTCTCGTTCTTCAGGTAGTCCATGATGAACACAGCCATAGTGTCGTTTATGCAGGCAATGGCTTCGGGGTGCTGCCCCCGTGAAAGGAATTCCTTCACGCAGTCCACGGCCTGCTTCCAGAAATGGCCGTAGCCTATGCGCTCAGGCTCCACGGGTATATTGTGCCTTTCAAGCACACGCTTGTATGCCGCAAGCCGCTGCTCGGTCTGGGGATTGCCGGGAAAGCCCCCCACAAAGTTTATCCGCCTGAAGCCGTGGTGCCCCGCAAGGTGCTCTATCACAAGCTCCATGGCCTTGTCCTCGGACAGGGTGATGTTGTAGTCGGTGGTGTGTACAGGGTCGTTGATGTTCACAAGGGGGATGGAGAGCTTTTTTGCCTTCTCGCACACCTTCTCGAATATGGACTCGGACGCAAAGCTGTCCCCGAAGGTGATGATGCCTATGACATCAGTCACATCAAGCAGGTCGTATATGGCGCTCTCGCCGCTCAGTACTTCCTCGCTCACATATTCCCCCAGATCGTTGCTGGGGCGGCGGATAAGGCTGTCAAACAGCAGTACGTTCACATCCAGCTCCGCACTGCGCTCCTTTATGCCCAGCAGTACACGCAGCTCTGTTTCCTTGTCAAAGCCTGTAACGCATACTGCGATAGTCTTGCGATTCATTGTTTCACCACCTGTTTAAGTCATGGCCGTTAAAGCTCATTCCTATGATACTACATAACCCCTGAAATTTCAACCCCTGTATGGGAAAATTCTGTTAATAGTCTTTCTTTTCTCCCCGATGTGGTAGAGAAGCTGTTCACAGTCGTTTCTTATGCCTATGACAGCTTCACTCTCGGGCATGGAGGAAAGCTGCTTTACAATGCGCCCCACCATCCGTTCCGCCTCATCAAGGAAAAGACTGCTCTCAGCGGAGTTTACCGCCTCTGCCGCCCTGTCATATTCCACGCAGAGGGCATCAATGTGCCGCTGCTCCTCCTGCCTTTGCTGCTCCTCGGCAAGTGCCGCCCACATCTCATCAAGCTGCGCTATGGCAGCAGTGACAGCATCCGCATCCTGTTCAAAGGGGAGAGTGAGGTCATACACCAGCCGCTCCCTGTAGGAGGCGATGAGCTTCTGCCTGTCCTGTATGTCCCGCTCTGCCTCTACCGCCTTTAAAAGGTTCTCAAACCGCTGTCTGTCAAACATGGCTCTCTGCTGCCCTTCGGGCAGTGTCTAAAAACTCTCTCGCTTCCTTTTCGGGAAAGTCACATATGAACATGACACCGCCCTTTTCCGGGTGAGCCTTGATAAGGCCGCCGTACCAGGATGCCGTTCCCTCGTATATGCCGTCAAAGCAGGGGAGTGAGTCAAAATACTTTTCATCAAAGGGGGCATTCTCAATAAATAAATCCATGGGATCATCCTATCTGGGGTGTAACTGCCATTTTCTTGGGGGGCAGGAGTATGGTCACCGTGGTGCCCTCCCCCTGCACGCTTGAAACATTCAGGGAGCCCCCGTGGAGCATCATTATCTCATCTGCCACCGCAAGGCCTATGCCGGAGCCTCTCTTTATGTGATTGGCACGGAAGAACTTCTCCTTTATCCTGGGCAGATCCTCCGGGGCGATGCCCATGCCAGTATCGGCTACGGTGATGGTAATGTTGCCGTCCTCGGACTCGGCTGCCTCCACAGTAACACGTCCCCCCGGGTCGGAGTACTTTATGGCATTGTCTATGACGTTAATGAACACCTGCCGCAGACGGTTTCGGTCGCCGAACACTATGGGCAGATCCTCCGGCTCGCTGTAGATAAGCTCTATGTCGTCCGCCTTTGCCTTTTCACGGTAGATGAGGACCGCATCCCCCAGCTCCGCCAGTACGTCTACATTCCCAAGGGTGAGGGTGAAGCGTCCGTTTGACATACGGGAGAAGTCCAGCAGATCCTCTACCATCTCCGAAAGGCGCTGTGTCTCCGAATTTATGACCCTCATGCCCTTGGTGACAGTCTCCTTGTCATCGGGCATGGAGCCTATGGTCTCAGCCCAGCCCTTTATGGCTGTAAGGGGCGTGCGCAGCTCATGGGACACGGAGGAGATAAACTCGTTCTTCATGGCCTCCGACTTGGAAAGGTCATCTGCCATGTGGTTTATTATCACACAAAGCTCCCCTATCTCGTCATCGTTCTTGACAGGGATGCGGGTGGAGAAATCCCCCCGTGAATACTTCCTTGCAGTGGCACCCAGTTGGTTTACGGGGATAACTATGGACTTGACAAAGTACATTCCCGAGAAGAACATCAGCAAAAGTATTGCCACTGCTATTGCCGATGCCGCTATGATGTATATGGCAACACGGCGGTTCACACGGTCAAGGGAGGTCATTATGCGGATAACGCTCTGATCCCCTGTGGAGGCAGGGGTCACTACGGACATTGCCATTACCCGCTCTCCGTCGGGGAGCCGCCCCCGGAAATAGCCTGATGTCCCTGTGGAGATGGCGTCGGTGTAGTCCGAGGCAAGCACCTCCCTTGTGGGGGTAAAGCCGGAGGAGGTCATGGTAATGCGCCCGTCGGAGCTTACGGACATAAGCTCCGTGGAGGATTTGTCCGACCAGCCCGATATGACTGAGCGCACCTGTGCTGCAAAGGTCTGGGGGTCGTCGGTGTAGTACTGCTGCAATATGCTGGATACGGTGTTGAGCTTGCCTGTAAGGTACTGTCTGGAGTAGTTCAGGTAGTAGTAATTGATGAACACCCCGAAGGCAGATACCAGCAGCACCAGCACCACAGCGATCACTCCCAGGGAATTGACCATCCAGCGGCGGGTTATGGTATTTCGTGTATTCTTTTTCATTGCGTAGAAATAAGATCAGTAAGGCGTTGTCAGCGGTGAGCGGTTTCAAAGCTTGCTTTCAACAAGCAAGCGTGAGCCGCAGGCTTGCTCCACGCAGTGAGCCTTCCGTTCAGTGGGGGATTGTTAAGCCACTGCGTGGGCGACCTCACCTGAACGGAAACATGGAACCCATGCCACCGCAATGGCATGAGCTGCCATTAGAGGCGGGGGTGATCTCTCCGATAGCGGAGAGGTGTCCGCAAGGACAGAGTGGCTGACCGACAGAACATGGCTTGCGGTTATATCATCACCGAACCTATGCCGCTCCTGTCTTCCGTGCTGTCATCGCACCACTTGTAGCCAAAGCCCCATATGGTGGCGATATACCTTGGGTGAGAGGGCTCATCCTCTATCTTCATGCGTATCCTGCGGATGTTCACATCCACTATCTTGTCATCCCCGGGATACTTGTCCCCCCATATGTGGGAAAGGATGCTGTGCCTGTCCATAGCCGTGTTCTGATTCTTGAAGAAGTATTCAAGTATCTGGTACTCCACCTGGGTAAGCTCTATAAGCTCATCGTTCTTGGTGACCGTGCGGCTCTTGGTGTTTAGCACGAAGGGGCCGGATTTGATGAGGGAGGACTGCTCCTGCTGCACAAAGGACATGGATACACGCCTGTACACTGCATCTATGCGGGCAGTGAGCTCTGACGGGGAGAAGGGCTTTGTGATGTAGTCATCAGCGCCCAGCATGAGCCCTGATACCTTATCCATCTCCTGTGTCTTGGCGGAGAGCATGATTATGCCCAAAGTAGCGCTCTTCTTCCTCAGCTCCTTGCACACGGAAAAACCGTCTATGCCCGGCATCATTATGTCCAGAAGGGCAATGTCAAAATCCCCCTTCTCCCTGTCAAATACCGCCAGGGCATCTTCGCCGCAGTTTACGTCAATGACCTCGTAGCCAGCCCTTCTCAGGTTGATGACCACAAAGTCCCTGATAACGTCCTCATCCTCGCAGACAAGTATTCTTTTCATGAAGATCCTCACCTCAATCTCTGCTGTTGCCTGCACCGTAAGCAGGCTGTGTTCATCCTTTGTCCCCCTGCACGTATGTCATTCCGACTTCAGTATGGCACCTGTGGAGCCTGATGTTACCAAAGCCGCATAGCGCTTCAGATAGCCCTTAAGCTCCTTCTTCTTCGGGGTAAAGCCCCTGAGCCTTCTCTCTATCTCCTCATCGTCCACCAGAAGCTCCAGCTTGTAGTTGGGGATGTCTATGGAGATCATGTCCCCGTCCTCTACAATGCCTATAACACCGCCTACTGCCGCCTCCGGGGAAACGTGGCCTATGGCTGCGCCCCGGGAAGCTCCCGAAAATCTGCCGTCGGTAATAAGGGCAACGTCAGAGCCTAAGCCCATGCCCATAATGGCGGAGGTGGGATTGAGCATCTCACGCATACCGGGGCCGCCCTTGGGGCCTTCG
>DGXE01000058.1:3711-4663 GCA_002395525.1 Ruminococcus sp. UBA4240 | reverse complement strand
GCCCTTGGGGCCTTCGTAGCGGATCACCACCACATCCCCCTTCTGTATCTTGCCGCCCAGTATAGCTGCCTGGGCATCCTCCTCACAGTCGAATACCCTTGCGGGACCTGTGTGTGTGAGCATCTCGGGAGCTACCGCACTGCGCTTTACAACGCAGCCGTCCTTTGCAAGATTGCCTCTGAGCACTGCAATGCCGCCTGTCTCGGAATAGGGCTCCTCAACGGGTCTTATGATGTTGTGGTCACGGTTTACGGCTGTGGCGATGTTCTCCCCGACGGTCTTACCCGTTACTGTAAGGCAGTCTGTGTGGAGAAGCCCCTTCTTGTCAAGCTCCTTCATTACAGCCCATACGCCGCCTGCCTCCTCCAGATCCTCCATATAGGCGTGGCCGGCGGGGGCAAGGTGACACAGGTTGGGTGTCTTTGCACTTATCTCATTGGCAATGTCAAGGTTTATCTCTATGCCGCACTCGTGGGCAATGGCAGGGAGATGGAGCATACTGTTGGTGGAGCAGCCCAGCGCCATATCCACCGTAAGGGCGTTCATTATGGCATCGTGGGTCATGATGTCCAGGGGACGGATGTTCTTCCTCCACAGCTCCATTACCTGCATACCTGCCTGCTTTGCAAGGCGCAGGCGTGAGGAGTAGACAGCGGGTATGGTGCCGTTGCCTCTGAGTCCCATGCCGAGAGCCTCCGTAAGGCAGTTCATGGAGTTTGCGGTGTACATACCGGAGCATGAGCCGCAGGTGGGACAGGCCTTGTTCTCATATTCATCAAGCTCGTCCTTGTCTATGCGCCCTGCCGCATATGCGCCCACAGCCTCGAACATACTTGAAAGGGAGGTCTTTGAGCCCTTTACGTGGCCTGCCAGCATGGGACCGCCGGATACGAACACCGTGGGCACATTGACCCTTGCCGCAGCCATGAGCAGGCCGGGCACGTTCTTGTCG
>DGXE01000058.1:0-3653 GCA_002395525.1 Ruminococcus sp. UBA4240 | reverse complement strand
GGCACGTTCTTGTCGCAGTTGGGTATCATGACCAGTGCGTCAAAGTGGTGGGCAAGAGCCATGCACTCTGTGGAATCTGCAATGAGATCACGGGTGACAAGGGAGTAGCGCATACCGTCGTGACCCATGGCAATGCCGTCGCACACGGCTATCGCCGGGAATACCACAGGGTTGCCTCCTGCCATTGCCACACCCAGCTTGACAGCCTCGGTTATCTTGTCAATATTCATGTGACCGGGCACTATTTCGTTATAGGAGGAAACTATGCCCACAAGAGGGCGTTTCATATCCTCAGCCGTATATCCCAGTGCATTGAAGAGGGATCTCTGGGGTGCCTTGTCCGCACCCTCACAGAAGAAATTGCCGTTGTTGGTGTTCATTATTGTCCTTCTTTCCTAAACGTTGCGTTCATTGGCAGCTTTCGTGCTGTCAGGCATTCCCCAGGAATGCCGCGCCTATTATGCCTGCATCATTGCCCAGCTTTGCAATGACTATCTCCGTGTTCTTTTCTATCATGCGGGTGTATACCTGCTTTGCCACCAGTTCCTTCAGGGGCAGGAGGAGAGCATCCCCCTCGTTGCAGACACCGCCGCCTATGCACAGTATATCGGGCTGGAATGCGTTGATGGTGTTGGTTATGCCCGCTGCAAGGTACATGATGTAGTCGTCAACGACCTTTTTGCCTGCCGCATCCCCTGCACGCATGGCATTGAAGGCATGGCGGGCGGAATACTTCCCGTCGTTTCTGAAGTATTCGTTGAGGAGGGAGGAGGAATCAGCCTCTGCTGCCTCCCTGGTCATGCGGATAAGACCTGTGGCAGAGGAATATACCTCAAAGCAGCCCTTTCTGCCGCATGTGCATTGTACGCCGCCCACGCAGATGACCTCGTGACCCAGCTCTGCACCCGCATGGTTGGAGCCGGTGTATATCTTTCCGTCAATGATTATGCCGGCGCCCACACCGGTGCCAAGGGTGATGCACACTGCATTCACCGCACCCTTTGCGGCACCTGCCACAAATTCGCCGTAGGCAGCGGCATTGGCATCGTTTGCCACGTAGACAGGCTTGTCTATCTTCTGCTGTATGAGCCTTCTCACAGGCACATCGTGGAAATCAAGGTTGTTGGAGTAGGGTATGGTGCCGTTTTCATTGTCCGCAATGCCCGGTGTGCCTATGCCTATCCATTCCACGTCGTCAACGGATATCTTTGCTTCTTCACACGCCATCAGGGATACTTTTGCCATATCGGCGCATATGTCTTCCGCAGGGCGGGGGCAGTTGGTCTTTACCGATGCCTTAGCGATAATATTGTAGTTCTCGTCCACCACACCCGCTTTGATGTTGGTGCCGCCAAGGTCTATGCCAATGTAGTATTTCATTTTTGATCCCTATGCGGCACAGTGCCTGTGCCGCCCCTTTCATCAGTCTATCTGTGTCTTTACAGCAGAAGCCTTCCCTGTAAGGGTAAAGGCTCCAAGCCCTGCCGGTACGAAGAGGCTCTCCCCCTTACTGAGGGTCAGGGTGTCTGCACCGTCGGCGGTGAAGACAAGCTCTCCCTCGGTCACAAGGATATGTACGAATGAGCCTGTACCTGCTGTGAGCTGTGCCTTCTCTGCGATGTCCAGCACATCTACGGTAAAGTATTCACATTTTGCAAGAGGTGTGTCGGTGTAGCCGTCACACTGAACAGTCTCCCCCTTGGGATGTACATTCGGGGGTGCAAGCTTTGTGACCTCAACAGCCTTGTCTATGTGCAGCTGCCTGGGCTTGCCGTCCTTGCCTACCCTGCCGTAGTCGTAGATGCGGTAGGTGGTGTTGGAGTTCTGCTGTATCTCGGCGATGAGGATTCCCTTCCCTATGGCGTGGAGGGTGCCGGACTCAATGAAGAAGAAGTCCCCCTTCTTTACAGGCACCGCATTCACCACATCAAGGAGGGTGTTGTTTTCTATCCTCTGTCTGAACTCCTCACGGGAGATCTGGTCTTTGAAGCCGTAGAGAAGCTGTGCGCCCTCATCCGCATCAAGGACGTACCACATCTCCGTCTTGCCGTACTCACCCTCTACACGCAGGGCGTATTCGTTGTCGGGGTGTACCTGCACGGACAGATTGTCCTTTGCGTCAATGAGCTTGATGAGTATGGGGAAATACTCAAAGCGTGAGCAGTTCGTCCCCAGATATGAGGGGTTCCTTTTAAGGTATTCCTCAAGGGTGAGCCCCTTGCATTCCCCTGTTGCCACAGTGGAGGGACCGTCCTTGTGGCAGGAGAGCTCCCAGCTCTCAGCTACCTTGTCATAGTCGCACTTCTTGCCGAAGTCATCTCTCAGGCGTGTTCCGCCCCAGATATAGTCCTTGAAGGCGGGGGTGAGTTTTATTGCGTTCATTTTATCAGACCTTTACTGTGTTATTTTGTGGTAAATGGGCTAACAATCAGCTTTTTAAATGCTTTGGAATATCTCGTCTTCCGTGTATTACGTTGACCACGCTGACGGCTTTTTTATCCTCGTCTACAATGTAAAGCACTATGTAATTGTCAACAACGATCCTCCTGTACGTTTTCTGTGTATTGACCAAAGCATGATACACAGGATACATATACGGTGCGCTTGCAAGGTTATTAACTTTTTTCTCAATATGAGAGACAAACCTTCTGGCAGCGGTCGGGTTTCCGAGTTCTTGGGAGATATAGAGGGCATTTCTCTCTATGTCTTCATATGCTGATTCAAGATATTCAATCTTGTACATTATTGCCCCCGTATTGCTTTTTCGAGCATCTCGTGTACTTGCTCCGGTGAGAATCTTTTCATACTGGGCATTCTTGCTTCTGATTCAAGGAGTTTGCGCCCGATTTCAGCTTCTGTTTCGGGGCTGAATTCAAACTTGTCCGTGGCTTTAATGACAGATTTATTTACAGAAATAGTTTTCAGATTCATCATATCCATTAGATTCACCAACTTTCAAATGAGCCCGATGCGCTCTCAGGTTTTCCATTACTTCTTCGTATGTATAGGTTTTGGAGTTGTCCGGATTTTCTTCGGCTTCACGCAGCTTTTGCCACAGCTCATCTTCCGAATGGACGACAAAGCTTTGCTTGTCGAAATCCTCTGATGACTCTATCTCTTCCAGTATCTTATCTATTTCGTCCATCTTCATTCCGCATTATTCATTAAATTTACAGCTTCCACAGCTCTTCTGCGTACTGCTTAACGGTGCGGTCGGAGGAGAACTTGCCGGCGCTTGCTATGTTCATCCAGCACTTCTTGCCGAAGGTGTTCCTGTCCTTGTAGTCATAAAGGCAGCGGAGCTTTGTGTCCACATAGCCCTGAAGATCGGTGAGGAGGAAGTAATTGTCGGGCTTGTGCCATGAGCAGCCGTTTATAAGGGCGTTGAACAGCTCCCCGAACATACCTGTGTCACCGTCATTGAAGGTGGAGTCCACAAGGGTGTTGATGACACGCTTTACACGCTCGTCCTTCTCGTAGATCTTGTGCTTGGGGTCATAGGTGGGGCGTATCTTGTCAAGCTCCTCCACCCATGCGCCGAAGATGTATTCGTTCTCCCAGCCTGCTTCCTCCACGATCTCCACGTTTGCACCGTCATATGTGCCAAGGGTTACAGCGCCGTTGAGCATGAACTTCATGTTGCCGGTGCCGGA
>DGXE01000026.1 GCA_002395525.1 Ruminococcus sp. UBA4240 | reverse complement strand
GGCACGCCCTTTCCGGATACGTCCGCAATGACAAGCCCCAAGTGGTCGCTGTCTATGAGGAAGAAGTCGTAGAAGTCGCCCCCTACCTCCTTTGCGGGGTGCATGGTGGCGTAGATGTCAAATTCCTTCCTGCCGGGGAAGGCGGGGAAAATGGAGGGGAGCATATCCGCCTGTATCTGGGTGGCAAGGTTCAGCTCCGCTCCTATGCGCTCCTTTTCAGCCGTTACGGAGGTCAGGTTGTTGATATAGCTCCTTGTGTCAAGCTCCAGCTGCATGAGGTTGCGGCTCAGGTGCTCTATCTCGTCGTGGGTGCGTATCCTGTCCAGCTTGTCGGAGACCTCCGTGTTGTTGCGGATGAACTCCTCCGCCTCGGAGGCAACTGTCTCAATGGGGGTGACGATGCTTTTGCTGCAGTATATGCCTATGAGTATGCACAGCAGCGTGGTCAGCACAAGGGTGGCAAGGGCAAGGGCGATATTGAATGTGATGAGGTACTGGTTTATCATATCCATGGATATTTCCACAGATACCACTGCCACAGTCTTTCCGTCAGACTGATAGGGGTTCACGATGGTCATGATATAGCCGAAGCTGCCGGTGGTGACCACCTTTTCACCGGTTATTTTCCCTGTGTCCCACATATTGGCGGCGGCCTCGGCATATTTGGAGCCTATCCTGCTGGAGGAGCCGAAGGTGTACTCCTTTGAGGTGTCACGGTAGCTGTCAAACATATAATATATGGGCTGCCACGAGGTATCGTTGGTAGGGTTCCGCAGAAGCTCCGTATCATACACCGCCACATAGATGTCGTTGAAGATCATGTTTTTGCGCATATTGGCGATCTCTCTGTGGATGTCCCTGTACCGTGTGCTCTCTCTGATTGCGCTCGCATCATCCCCGGAAAGCTCACCGTGCTTGTATGCCCTCAGGTTTTTGGCGTAGTTTTCAAGCTCTCCCTCTGCAAAGAGAGCCATAACGTTCTTGGTGGTCTCGAGCCCTACATCGTAGTAGTGGTCTATGGTGGCTGAACGGTAAAGGTTTGAGCCTATCCACATCATGAGCAGTGCCACTGTCCATGAGGAGATGAGTATGATGAGAGTTATCTTGGTGCGAATGCTGAATGGGTATCTGGTCTTGCTTTTCTTATTCTTCCCTGGCATTCCGGCACAGCTCCTTCCATTCCTTTTGTGTATACCTTGTTGTGATGATATGGTTTGACTTGTTGTGTATGGTGTTTCCTGTGCGCACTGCGGCAGAGAGCCTGTCAAAGCTGCGCCTGTCAAGCACGGTCACAAGGGGTCTGTCTATTATCCTAAGCTCCCTGAGATCCTCATAGTCGTAGTTCAGGCGGCAAAGGGCGGTATCAAGGCGTTTTGACACATCAGCCCCCGTTTCCCTCCCAAGGGTCAGGGCGCCAAAGTACCTTCTTGGCATGGAGCCTACGGTCTGCCCCATAAGGTAGTTTTCCGCCTCGATGCCCTCATCTCTCAGGGAGGAGAATGCATTTTCAAGCTGTGGGAGGGTGAGCTTCTCCCCGGCAAGGTTCAGGGCAAGATCTTTTCTGTAGCAGAATTCAAGGAGAGGTGCCTCACCTATGTATCCCGATACCTTCAGCACATCTCCTATACGGTAGCGGTAAAAGCCGGAGTATGTGGTCACGATGATCTCGTATTCCCTGCCGACTTCAAGCTCATGGGGGAGGAGAGTGGCCCCGCCTTCCTCACCGGCGGGCATGAACTCGAAGAAGCCGCAGGTGGGGATGAGCACATTGTCAAAGGTGTTTACCCCTGTCGCCATCCCCATTACCGTTTCGGTGGCGGCATATATCATGTTGTAGCGGGGGATGTCCCCGATGTAGCCCCGCAGCAGCTTCTGCTCGGTGATACTTGACCGCACCGCCGCACAGCATACAAGCCGCAGCCCCGGCCACAGCCTTTTTGCTATGCCCTCAAAGCCCTTCTGACATTCCCTCTCAAGGGTGCGTATCCTTTCCTTGGAGGCAGGGCTTGACAGCAGCATTTCCTTTACCCTGACAGGCAGATCCCTGTCCTCCGGTATGCGCCTTTCTGATATGTCCCCGATAAGCTCCTGCCAGTGATCCTCTATGTATCGGAAAAAGTCGATGACCTCGTTTATGTACACGCCCTCAAGGATCGTCATGTCGTCAGCGCACAGGGCAGCATATGCCTTTGCATACATTATGTCGCATATCTCGGGCACAAAGAACAGCTCCATGCCCCCTATCATATGGGAAAGATCCAGCTTGCCCATGTCGTGATAGTATTTGTACAGCACCTCGGAGAAGACCTTTTCATTCCCCACAGCACCATCCGGATCACATCTGTAGGAGTTGATGGAAAAGCGCATACTGTTTCCGGCTGCAAGAGTGCTTTTGTATCGGCTGATGTGCAGGGGATAGTGCCTGAACACCTGATCCGTGACAGGGATGAACTTTGGCAGTCCTGTTGAGCCTGATGTGCGGCAGAAGGCTATGACGGGGTATACCGTAAGCTGGTCGTTTTCCCCGTTTCTCATGCGCTCTATGTATTCTCTGTGCTCCTCGTAGCCCGTGACGGGCACGGCTCTCTTGTAGTCCTCATAGCTTTTTATGTCCGCAAAGCCGTATTTTCTGCCTATGGCTGTATTTTTGTTGTCCCCAAGCAAAGTAAGAAGGTTTGAGATGTTTATCTCAGCCCCTCTTTCGCAGTCTGCCAGGAGGGAGTCATTTATTGCTTCTAAGTGTGGAGTCAAGCTCTATTTCCTCTCGTCATCAAACATAACAGTGATGATATTAAGTCCTAAGGTGTAGGTGTGCACCACTGTATCGGTGAGATCCCTTATCATGTTCACGCCCATCATCAGGTCGTCATTTTTCTCCATATCCCTGAAGGGATCGAACTTCTTGCCGGCACAGCTTATGCGTATGCCTGCTACCTCATTCACAACAAACAGGAACACATCAACGCTTGCAATGCCGTCTACTCTTGCAATGAGCACGTTCAGAAACTCCTCTATGGCAAGGCCGAGCTTCATTGCCGCTTTCGTGCTCATGCTGTTTTCCATGCAGAAATCCTTGATCTGCTCCGCCGCACTGCACGCCTCATCCATATTTGCAGATATGGAGAAGGAGAGTGTCCTGTGCTCTCTTTCAAGGGTGTCATCAAGGAGGAGCACGGGGGACAGGGGCTTGTCAGTCCTGCGGCTGGCAAGGTATGCAACTGTCACCACTGCCCACATATACAGGAGGGAGACAGCTCCGCTCACAGGCAGAAAAAGCCACAGGGGCAGCGCCTTTACCCTGAATGCGAACAGCGCCGCAAAGGCAATTGGCAGGAGAAGTGTTCTGAGAAAAGCGGACACATTGGACACGGTGATGCGGGATATGGAATTCATATGCCGCTCCCAGATCATGCCCATAGAGGAGAATACTACACTGAGCCCGAGACAAATCAGTGCTGTGGTCATATCCACATTTATATTGAAGAGTATCTCGATAGGGCGGTGCAGTATAACTATTGCCGCAGTGTACAGTACAGACAGGGCGAGGCCAGTTTCCAGTTGTATCCTGTTGAGTATGCGTATGCCGCTGTTTTCCCTTGCGGTACAGTAGGTGCTTATTATAGGGGATGCGGCACGGGGTACGCCTGATATTATTATCTGTGACAGCTCCGACAGTGTGTTCAGCACTGCCCATACCGCAGCGCCGCCCTCTCCTGCTGCCATCAGCACGATGACATTTAGCTGATGCAGCTTTAAAGCGTCATAGAGCTTGCCCAGTGCCATGGCGGAGCCGTTTTTGATGATAAGGAGAATGTTTTTGCCCCGCAGGTGTACCTTCCCCAGGGTATAGTTGGTGCTGCCGGTTCCCAGGGCAAAAAAGCCGCACAGAGCTGCCAGCAGGGATGACACCACGCTTGCCGCTGCCGCACCCCCGAGCCCCAGATCAAAGCCGTAGATGAGCAACACGTCCAGCAGCAGGTCAGAGACCACCATAAGGGTTATGCACAGGGAAATGTATCTGTTCTTTCCGTCAAGCTGCAGGAAGCCCAGCGGCACATACAGCATGATGAACGCACCGGAGCCTGCAAATGTCACCAGAGTGTAGGAGTATACCTTTTCCCACAGCTCCGAGCCGTTTGCCAGCAGCATAGATACAGGTTTGCAGAACAGCACTCCGAAAAGGGTAATTATCACAGATGCTGCGATGCCCATATCAAAGGCAGTGCGGTAGTATTCCCTTGCCCTGTGCATCTTCCCCCTGCCAGCCTCACGGGAGGAGCATATCATGGCGCCGGCGGAGATAAGGGTGCCCACAGTACACAGCACCAGATATACAGGCATAGAGAGAGTGACGGCAGAGAGCGCATCCCGCCCCAGCCTTACGGATACAAGGGCACTGTCTATAAGGGCATTGGCTGTGCCCCCCAGCATGGAAAACATGACAGGGAGCAGTGTGCGGAAGTATCTTTTCCTGAGAAGTCTGTCGTCGTGCCTGAGTTCAGTCGTCATTTACTTTGATCCCAGCACTTTCTTCACGGTCAGAACGTTCTTGTTCCCGCAGCGCTCGTATTTTACATCGTCCATATTCTTCTTCACAAGATATATGCCAAGCCCTCCAATGCCCCGTTCATCAGCGGAAAGGGTCACATCAGGGTCCTCCTTCGCAAGGGGGTCAAAGGGGATGCCGCTGTCTGTAAATGAAATGGTAAGGGTGGCAGGGTCACCGCTGATGTCAGCCTCCACAAGGGCATCGCCGCCCTCAGTGTCTTTGTAGGCATAGCTTGCGATATTCACAAATATCTCCTCTACCACAAGCTCTATCTTCATATGCAAAGCAGGGGAGTCAAAACCGTTTTCCTCAAGCAGTCCGATGATCTTTTCCGTCACCGGGGCACAGTTTTCAGTCAGGGCCTTTACCTTGAATGTAAGCATAGTACCATCCTCCTGTATGCTTAAAGCTGCTGTATGTCACAGAACAACGCCGTTTTTTGCCAGAAGCTCCCTCGCAGTATCTACGGAATCCACCCCGGTAAGGTTCTTTATGGGGGCAAATTCCCGTTCTCTGTCCACCTCATAGGGCAGGCAGGCAGAAAGCTGATGTATCATGTCAAGCACAAGCTGCTCGAATTTATAGCCGTTAGGGGCATCCGGACGGATGTATTCCCCCTTTTCGTCAAGGCAGTTTATCTTCTTCTTTACCACGTGGAGGGGCATTTTTTCCCCTGCTACCCGGGGCAGCTCCGCTGTTTTGAACAGATAATTGAGGATCACTCCGTAGTTGTAGGCAGGCTCTCCGTTTTCGTCCAGTGTCTCCGCCATTTCACGGGAGAGTTCGTAGTATTCCACTATGGAGGGGCGGCCGTCCTCAAGGCATATTACCCCCACCTTCTCATCAGGGGCAGCCTTGCGCACCACCTTTGCCCCTACCGAAACATCCGAGAGCACGCAGGCTCCCACAAAGCAGGGGTCGCATATGCGCTGCAGCACATTGTCCACCGCAAACACATCTATCCACTCTATGCCCTCTTCCTCGATGTAAC
Organism: Ruminococcus sp. UBA4240; assembly: GCA_002395525.1. Taxonomy (GTDB): domain Bacteria; phylum Bacillota; class Clostridia; order Oscillospirales; family Ruminococcaceae; genus Huintestinicola. The sequence continues at coordinate 14,437 of DGXE01000026.1, read as the reverse complement.
GTCCAAGGCCTGCCCGCAGCATGGAGGAGTACCACCCCGCATTTCCGTTGGGGGAGACGGCTATGCGCTCCTTCGATTCCATAAGGAGTTTCCCCTCAAGGTCGCATACAGGTGCCATATCCTGCCTGAAAAAGCAGATCATGTCCTCCCTGTAGCCGAAATATCCTTTTTCCTTCAGGAATTTCACCGTTGTCTCATGGTTTATCTCGCTGGTCATGATGAAAAGGCGGATCCATGTACCGGTCTCACGCACCACATCAAGGAGGTTGTTTATTATGCACTCAAAGATATACAAGGGATGTGTTATCCCGATGTCATACATTCCCTTGGGGTCATCGGTGCCAAGGCGTGTGCCCATGCCTCCTGCCAGCAGGAGTGCGGCGGTCTTCCCCGCCTTTATGGTCTGCACCCCCGCCTCGTAAAGCTCCTTGCGGCGGGCATCAATGTGATATATCTGCATGGCTGCAAGGGGAGAGAACACGCCCCTCTCCTGCCTGCCGCCGTGTATCCTGTCAATGGGGGAGAAGTCCGTTTCCTCTATCTGTTTCAGCAGAGCGGCTCTCTGTTCTTCGTCAAGCTCATCCCAGAAGCGGAGCACCTGCTCCTGTCCCATGGAGGACATTTTTTCAAGCGCCTGTTGGTAAGTCATATGGTTCACCTCGGAATAGTGATGTTGTGTGGCTGCTGCTTAGTCCAGCACCTTGAGCAGCCCGAAGGAGCCTAACAGTATAAAAAACAGCAGTACCGGTGCAATGTATTTCACCATGACTGTATATACGCCCTTCCTGCTGAACTTCTCCCCGTTTCTGGTCACCTCGGCTATTATCCTGCCGGGCTTGAGCACCCATCCTACAAAAATGCAGCTGCCAATGGCTACTATGGGCATGGCTATATTGTTGCTCAGGAAGTCAAGGACATCAAGGAGCTGTCCCTGCTGTCCGTTGGGCAGCTTAAAATCAAAGTAGAGGACGCTGTACCCCATCACGATGATGATACCCGCAACAAGCGCAATAACGGCTTCGGTGATGCAGGCCTTGGTGCGCTGCATTTTAAATCCGTCCATAAGGCTTGATACCACAGCCTCAAACAATGATACAGAGCTTGTTACTGCGGCAAACAGCACCATAAGGAAGAATACTGCCCCAAGTACGTTCCCTGCAGGCCCCATGTAGGCAAATATCTTGGGCATGGCTTCAAACATGAGCCCGGGACCCTGCCGCATACCCTCGGTACCCATGAATACGTATACCGCCGGTATTATCATAGCCCCTGCCAGAAATGCCGCCAGAGTATCGAATATCTCAATGACCGAAACGGATCTGCTTATGTTCTCCTTTTCACCGAGATAGGAGCCGTATGTTATCATAATGCCCATAGAGGCGCTTATGCTGTAGAAAAGCTGTCCCATGGCATCGTTTACCGTTATTGCCAGATCCTTCAGGGTGAAGTCGCTGAAATCGGGCACCACAAGGTATCTGAGCCCCTGCAGTCCCGTCCTTTCCGCACCGCTCTCCGAACTCTTTATGGTGATGGAGAAAATGGCGATGCCTATTATCATGAAAAAGAGTATGGGCATGAGTATCCTTGATGAGGTCTCTATCCCTTTGTGAACGCCCCTCAGCACTATGACAGTGGTGGCAAGGAGAAACAGGGCACTGTATATTGCAGGCTCCCAGGTGCTTGAGATAAAGGCATTGAAGTATCCGTCCTGTGCGGCATCAGCACCGTGTCCGGTTATAAATGCCACCGCATATTTTATGACCCATCCGCCTATGACACAGTAGTACATGGTGATGAGAAAGGGCACCACAGTCGTCAGCGCCCCAAGGGATCGCCACTTTTTATTGAGGGAGCCGTAGGCGGTCAGTGCGCTCTGCCGTGTTATCCTGCCTATGGAGATGTCGTTTATCAAAAGGGTAAAGCCGAATGACATGGCAAGGATTATATACACCAGTATGAAAAGGCCGCCCCCGTCCTTTGCCGCAAGATAGGGGAACCGCCATATATTGCCGAGACCTACTGCACTTCCGGCAGCCGCCAGGACAAAGCCAAGTGTCCCGGAGAATGAATTACGTTTTTCCATTGTGCTCTCCTTAGTACATTATTGATCATCATTCAATTATACCACATCATTCTTTGTTAGTCAATAGCAAAAAAGCCCCCGAAAAGGGGTGCTTCGGCACCAGTGGGTCGATGATTATACTGAAATGGTTCTTGACAGTCAAACAGAAAAGTGCTATCATTGTAAGCATAGGGCAGTTAATAAACCGATATACATACAGAAAGGGTGATGATCATGCTGGATACTAAGCCTTACTATGCTCCCCAGAACGATTGGAGCAGCAACGATTATTACAGCCTGCACAGGTATCTGCACAGGCTTGTTACTCATGCAGACCGCAAAAGGGACGAGATAGAACAGCTTGATGTACAGAGAATGTCTGACAGGACAAGGGTTCTGCTGTACTGTATCATCAGCTATTATCACCTTGAAAAGCTGTTTGAGCTTTCCAACTTACATAAGCTTAAAGAATGCAAGCCGCTTTCAGAGCCGCTTGTGCTGAGTGATCACGGGTTGAAAGAAGAGAACGTTTACTATAAAATGAATGTTATGTTCTGAGGTGCGTAATGATCGGGATCGAATGTACACTTGATGATTTCAAGGATGCACTTGAAGCTTTGAATGACAAGCTGAAAACACATCACATCACTATTGAGATCAAAGCTATCGGTGGCTTTGCGATGCTCTACAATAAGCTTCGCAGCGGCGGCTATACAATGGATGTAGACACAGCAACTAAGGATATGACGGAAGAGGTTCAGACCCTTATCCGTGAAGTTGCAGAGGAAAAGGGGCTTGACGAGGACTGGATCAATAATGATTCTTATGCTCTTCCGGAGGTCACGGACATTATCGGTAAGTTAGAATGGATAACAGATAACACCTATTCAAATATCATGCTGTATATCGCCAGGATAGAGAGCCTGCTCCTGCTTAAAGTTCGTGCAGTCCACTTTGCAGGGTTAGTGCCGAGAATCACTGACCAGACAGATGTGCTTGATATCCTTGCTTTCCTCGGTATTCACAACATAGACGAAGTCAAGAAAAATCGTCTGACTAAGGATATTGAAAAGAAGTATCCAAAGTGCTTTGAATTCTTAAAGAATACAGGGAAATGGTAAGATACTTTAAAAGCAGATACTCCGTTTGAGGGGGTATCTGCTTTTTTAGAAGGCGTATACTAAAATACTCAGTATAAGATCTTCATTTCCTGATCCTTATACAGAAAATAGTAGATCGTGAAACAGTTTTATTGAAGGTCACGGTCACCGGTGGGGGAGATGACTTCCATTCACGGCTTTGGAGGCAGCTTGTTCCCGGTCTTCTCCAGCACTGCCTGTCTGTATGCAAATGCCGCCTGTTCGGTCTTGTTGTCCCCGAAATGGTAGTATACCCGATCCTTTATTGCATCCGGGAGATACTGCTGACGGACATAGTGCATGGGGAAGTCGTGGGGATAGAGGTAGTTCTGTCCTGATTTGTCCGAATCCTCCCCGTCATAGTGCTTGTTCTGTATGCACCGGGGGAATGTCCCGCAGTCCCTGTTCCTTACGTCGTCAAGGGCGGCAGCTATTGCCATGTAGGCGGAATTGGACTTGGGAGCGGTGGCAAGGAGGATGACCGCCTCCGCAAGGGGGATGCGTGCCTCGGGGAGCCCCAACTGCATGGCACTGTCAACACAGGCCTTTACTATGGGCACCGCAAGGGGATAGGCAAGGCCTATGTCCTCGGACGCAATGACAAGCAGCCGCCTTGAAAGGGATATGATGTCTCCCGCCTCGATTAGCCGTGCCGCATAGTGGAGCGCTGCATTCTCATCGGAGCCCCGTATGGATTTCTGAAGTCCTGAAAGAATGTCATAGTGCTGATCCCCGTCACGGTCATAGTGCATATTGCTGCGCTGGGTGAATGCCTTTGCCTCTTCAAGGGTGATGACCGCCGTGCCGTCCTGCTTTTCGGCTCCGTAGAAGCACAGCTCGCAAACGCTTACAGCCTTGCGCACATCTCCTCCGCAGCCGTTTGCAATGTACATCAGCACCTCATCATCCGCTCGTATCTCCGTTCCCGATTCCTTTGACAGAATGTCAAAGGCTCTTTTGCAGGCAGGGACGATGTCCTGTGCGGTGACCGCCTTGAACTCAAATACTGCACTTCTGCTGAGTATGGCATTGTATACGTAGAAATAGGGATTTTCCGTGGTGGAGGCAATGAGGGTTATGCTGCCGTCTTCAATGTATTCAAGCAGGGACTGCTGCTGCTTCTTGTTCAGGTACTGTATCTCATCAAGGTACAGAAGTACGCCGTTTGCACCGTCCAGGGTGCGTGTGTCCGCAATGACATCCTTGATGTCCGCTATCCCTGCTGAGGTGCCGTTGAGGCGGTGTAGCTTCATCCCCGTGCTTTCGGCTATGATGTTGGCGGCAGTGGTCTTGCCCACTCCGGGAGGTCCGTAGAATATCATATTGGGGATATTCCCGCCTTCGATTATGCGCCGCAGATAGCACCCCTTCCCGAAAAGGTGGCGCTGACCCACGATGTCATCTATGGTCGTAGGGCGTATACGGTCAGCTAATGGTGAGAGCATATTTTCCCCTTTCCTGCGGTCAAAAAGCTGTCAGCATCTCCCCTCGGAGTATTCCGGCTCGTAGTCGTATTCCCCTTTCAGGTAGTCAGTAAGGTGATGCTTTTCAAGGTATTCGTAGATGTAGTCGTATCCGAAGCGGGAGCCTAAGGACACCTTTACCCCGTGGTTCTCCGCCATGTCACGGGTGTAGTCACGCAGCTTGTAAAGTCGTATGTCACGGTAGCTGCCGTCGTAGTGGGTTATGGTGGGGATGAATTCAACGTCGTGAATGCTCTTCTCCTCATCGGATACGGTGATCTCAAAGTCAAGTATGCCTCCGATAAGGTTCCTGCCAGTGTCCTGTGCGGAGATGAAATTCCCCAGGGAATAGGCGCAGAGTGTCCGGGAGCCGTCCTCGTTGTCGATAAGGTCGATGTTTCGCAGAACATGGGGGTGAGACCCTAATATGACATCTGCCCCCGCATTGCCGAACTGCTTTGCCAGATCCCGCTGATACTGTGTCACCTCATCGGAATCCTCTACGCCCCAGTGGAGCAGCACTATTACGATATCTGCCTGCTCTGCGGCGTGCTCCACTTCCGAAAGGGCAAGGGCAATGTCCTCCTCGTCGTTTATGCGGCCTATGGTCTTTTCGCTGTCCGAGGGGAGGGAGAGACCGTTCAGGCTTTCCGTGTACCCTAAGAATGCGGTGGTGACACCATCTACCTCTATGGTGCGCAGATCCTCTCTGTCCTCCTCATTGCGGTATGCTCCCACACGTATCATATTGCGGCTGTCGTAGTAGTCGAATGTGGCACGAAGTCCGTCCTCTCCCTTGTCCAGAACGTGGTTGTTTGCCATCCCGAATACGTCAAATCCCAGCTTAGCCATATGATCTCCCAGAGAGGTGGGGGAGTTGAAGGAGGGGTATGTGTCAGGCTCGTACTCGTCGTTTGCAATGAGTGTCTCCTGGTTGATTATGGATATATCAGCCTTTCCCAGCTCATCTGCCACATTTTTGTAGGCATATTCCCAGTCGTAGTCCATGCCGCTTGCTTCGCCCCTGCGGGCTGCCTGCTTGTACAGTGAGGAGTGGATAAGGTTGTCGCCTACAGCAGTGTAGCTTACGGTGACCTCCTGCTTTTCAGGCTCTGTGACGGTGGTCTCCTCCACGGGGGAGGGGAGGGCGCTTTCCTCAGGAGAGAGGGATTGTGCTGTCACAGCTTCGGTGTCGGATACAGTGTCTATTACCTTAAGCTCCCCGTTGTCGGAGGAGGCACAGGCTGTCAGCATGACAGCCGCAAGGAGTAAATACGCAGCTTTGATAGTGATCACCCCGGTACAGAAAGGTTATAGCACATAAGTGCGGTATGCATTTAAAAGTATAAGCCGCCACGCTTGGCATGGCGGCTTTAGGGAAGCACGATCAGCTTACTTGGACTTCTTTACGGCAAGAGCAGCAGCAGCGGCAACAGCCATAACAACTGCTACGGAAGCAGCAGAGTGATTGCCGGTAGCAGCGGGAGTTGTGGTGGTGTCAGCAGCGGGAGCAGCCTCCTCAACGGGAGCAGCCTCTTCTGCAACCTCCTCAACAACTTCTTCCTCAACTACCTCCTCCTCAGCAGCGGCAGCAGCGCCGAAACCGCTTACAGTGAAGGTAACGGAAAGGGACTCTGTGATAGGAGTAGCATTGTTGATGCCGGGGTTGTCCTTGGTGTCGGAGTACATATTGTAGATGTCGATCCTGTAATTGCCCTTGTTCTCGATGTCGCCGTACATGATCTTGTCAGCGTCGAAGGAGATCTCATTGCCGTCGATCTCCAGCTTGTCGAGGGTAGCAACAGCATCGGGATGAGATGCGAACATACCCTGGCAGTCGATAACGAATACGCCGATCTCCTCAGTGCCTGCAACAGCGGTAGAGGTGATGGTGTAGGTGCCGTCGCCTGTTATCTCGACAGCGGACTCCCAGTCCTGATATGTCCAGTTCACATCGGTGAAGCCGAGAGTAGCCTGGCAGGTGTCCTCAGCGAAAACGCTTACTGCGGACATGGAAAGAGCAACTGCGGATGCTGCTGCGATAGCAGCCATCTTCTTGAATTTCATACTGATTTCCTCCATTAGATGGGCAAAAGCCCTGTTTACCTTAAACCATGTGTGATTTCACACGGTTACATTATATCACTTTATCATATAAAAATCTATATGCATATTGTCCAATGTTAAACGTTTATACTTGTAGATATTCTATATACGAGCCGTGAGCAGGAATGCTCCTGCATGGGCATAAAAACAGTCAAAAGGTATAGCAGCAGCCTGTTTTCTCAGTTTATCCTGCTTCTTGCCTGTTTCTTCGGAAAAAGCAAAAGCACCTGTTTTCACAGGTGCTTTGTTATCATCAAAAGATGACTTAGCCTCTCTTCTTAGCTACAACTGCAGCAGCAGCAAGAGCTACAGGGATAACAGCGAGAGCGATAGGAGCGTTGCCGGTCTTGGGAGAAGGAGCAACCTCTACAGGAGCAGCCTCTTCAACTACTTCCTCAACAACGGGCTCTTCAACGTCTTCCTCAACGACGTCCTCTTCAACGTCTTCCTCAACGTCTTCCTCAACCTCGTCAACAACTTCCTCGTCGTCGAGCTCAAGACCCTCGTCCTCGAGACCCTCAGCCATTACGGATGCACCAGCCATGGTGAAAACAACAGCGCCTGCAGCAAGAGCAGCAAGTATCTTCTTCATATCTATTTCCTCCTAAAATCTTTGTGTACGGTCACAGTATCTCTGCAACCTTGTATTTGACATTATAACACTTTGGAAAATCAAAAACAACCCTTAATAATCATAAATTTACACCTTCTTTTCATTTGACCATTGAACAAACTACACAAAATTCTCATTTTCCTGTGGTAAAAAAACACAATTCGGTAACAGAAAACGGAAACGGCTGCCAAAACTTTTGCATAAAAACAGTTGAAATCTTTCAAATTGTATAGTATAATAAAGTATAAACTGTTGGCTCCGGGGCGGGGGAACAGCCTATCAAAATGATTTGGGGTGCTATTATGGCAGATATAATACTTAAAGCTGAAAATCTGGTGAAGACCTACGGCAGCGGTGATTCAAAGGTCTGCGCTCTTGACGGGGTGGATCTTTCCGTTGAAAAGGGGGAATTTGTTGCCATAGTCGGCAGGAGCGGCAGCGGCAAATCGACTCTCCTGCATATGTTGGGCGCAATGGACAAGCCAGATTCCGGCTCCCTCACCGTGGACGGCATGGATGTATTTTCCCTCAAGGACGATGCCCTTGCGAAGTACCGCCGTACAAAGGTGGGGTTTGTGTTCCAGTTTTTCAACCTCCTGCCGGTGCTCACCGCCGAGGAGAATATAGTGGTGCCCCTGTCCCTTGACGGTGCGCCAATTGATAAGGAGTATCTCTCCGAGCTTGCCTCCCAGATGGGCATTGCGGACAGGCTCTCCCACTATCCCCACCAGATGTCGGGAGGTCAGCAGCAGCGCACTGCCATTGCAAGAGCCATGATAGCAAAACCTGCTGTTATACTTGCTGATGAGCCCACAGGCAACCTTGACTCAACCTCCGGTGCAGAGATACTTTCCTTGCTCAAAAGCACCATAAAGAAATTCGACCAGACACTTATACTCATCACCCACGACAACAGCATAGCTGCTGGGGCGGACAGGATAATACACATCTCCGACGGTAAGATAGCCGTCTGATCCGGGGATCAACCGGTGCGTGAGTCTTCACATCAGCATGATTTGTGCAGCATTACCAAATATTCGCCTGATATTTGTATGGTCTGTTATGTGATTTGGCTTTGACATATTAGCAAAAATATGATATAATGTTAAATAATATCCTTTGAGGTATGTGCATCATGCCTTAAAGACTTTAATCACGGAACGGAGTAATGATAATGGCTAATCACCAGGCTGCAACGACAGTATATAACAATGATATCTACAGTGAAAAGATGATAGCGCAGCATGAAGGCTGGTTCAAGGAATCCGCTCTGTCAAAGCCACAGAACGTTTACCTCACCATTACTGCGGCGCATATCTACGGTCAGGCATATATCATGGAGCAGCAGGGTACCCTGGAGGGCGACCCTGTGTATTCCCGCTTTGTCTGCAATATCGAGGATATCACAAAGGTATATGTAAATGACAATGTAAAGGCCAATTCCCTTTTTATCCAGTGTGATACGGATGTAAAGGGCGTTGTCCACCGTAAGCGCATTATAGTGCCCTGCCTTGAAAATGTTGATGCGGTAGTGGCTGAAATACTTGAAGTCCATGCCGCCCACATGAAGAAGCTTGAGACCAAGCAGCAGAAGAAGCTGGAGCGCAGAAAGGAAGAGATCAAGGCAGAGAAGGAAAAAGAAGAGATCAGGGCAAGTGCTAAGAAGCAGATACCCCCTCTCCCCAATGTGAACAAGTTCGACTTTGATCCCACAATACCTGCTTCTGTTGTGGAAAAGGCAGCTGAAAAGGCTGAGAGCATCGAAAGCGCTGCGGCTGAGCCTGCACCTGCAGAGACTGCCGCACAGCCCCCTGTTAATGATAAGAAGGGCAGGAGCCTGAAGACTGATCTTGATGATGATCTCAAGGCCATAGAGGAGCTTTCAAAGCTGTCCAACAACGATGAGATAGAGAGCATCAAGGCTAAGAGGACACGACTTGCCCATGCAAAGCAGGCAGGCCCAGACCAGGTGGAGGAGCTTGTCACCGCAAAGATAAAGCCCCCCAAGAAGGTGACCTACTCAGGGGAGGACGAGCTGGAGACCATAGAGAGCACAGCAGAGGTTCCTGAGACCGTGGAGCGCAATGCCGCAGACGAGCTTGAAGGCATCTCTGCCCCCTCCAGGAAGAAGCCCCCCAAGGTCACATATGACACTCCTGATGAGCTTGAGACCCTTGAAATACCCACGGATGTCATCCCGGATCCTGTTGACAGCGCAAAGGACATGGTGGCATCCATTGAGGACAGCATCACCGAGATAGACCTGGGTGATGATATCCCTGCCGATAACACGGCACATGAGGAACAGGCTGCGGTTCAGACAGCTCCCGAGCCTGTTGTGCCCAAGGCACCCGAGGTCTCAGAGCCTGTGAAGGAGACTGTTACCGAAACTGCCGCTGCTCCCGAAAAGGCACAGACGGAAAAAGTGCAGGTATCCCACACTTCGGCTCCTGCATCTTTGTCTGACTATGAGAGCGCCGTAATTGCTCTCAAAAAGCGCATGGAGAGCGGGGAGATCACACCGGAGCAGTATTCCGCAGAGAGGAAGAACCTTATCAGATCACTGATGTAATTGAAATCATGAACACAAGCGGCTCACAAGGCTTGACCCTTTGAGCCGCTTTGCTTTTTATTCAACGCTGCTTGTCACGGTGTTGTCACGGGTGGACTTTATATGTGAGAGCACCGACAGGATAAGAAACATAGCACCTGCTATATAGTAGATGAACAGCAGCCTGTTTTCGGTGCCGTAGAGCTGTACCACACCTGTTGCCACCATGCCTGTTGTTATGGCTGCCACAGCAGAGGCGGCATATCTGTTTGTAAGGGCGGTGGGCTGGTGCTTTGAGAACATACCGCACTGCAGATAGAGCAGAGCCGTTATCAGCGGCACTTCAAAGGCGTATATCATAAAGTAGGAATACACCCCGAAGCTGAAATGCTCATATATCGCCCCGAACAGGGCTGTAAAGAGGGATATGCCTGTGTATACCGAGGCTGTGCGTATGCTATCCATTCTATCCGATGTAAACAATGTCGCTCACGCTCCTTTCGCTGATGGTGCGGCCGCTTGTTGTGGGGTTGTTGATGATCTCACCCCGGAACACCATTTCCGATGAGCCGCCGCCGTCAAGGTTGTAGGCAGTGGTGCAGCCCAGTGACTGCATAAACTGGGCAAGCTGGGTCAGGGAAAGCCCCTCGCTTTCCGAGGTGCGTCCGTCGGAAACTGCGAAAACATAGTGCAGGTCGTCTATGATGCCGATAGCTGTGCGGGGATTGGATGCCATGGCCTTGCCTACCTCCTCTCTTGCGGCAACTGTCACCTCACCATCTTCCACAAGGGCAGGGCCGAAGGAGAATGCCTGCCATACCCCCTCATCAAGAAGCTGCTGGGCTGTCTTTTCGCTGCTGTCTGTGATCTCAAAGTGGCCGTCTGTGTAGATGCACAGCACATCCGTATCCTTTGAGCCGTTTTCACGGTATATCACGCCGTTTCGTATGACATAGCCCGATTCCTTTGCACCGTAGTAGTCTCCGTTTATGGCAAGCAGGGCATCGTTTTCCTCTGCCATGACCGATACCTTTTCTGTAACATTCTTGCCGTAGGTGTTCTTTGCAAGCGCAGTCTTCAGGTATTTGGCGGAGGAAAGTGAAACATCAGCCGCATAGACGGTGGTGTCATTTACCCTGTATTCTTTGAGGGAAATGGTGATGTTCTCATCGGAGTAGGTCTTTTCGTCTGCTGAGGCTGCCTGTATATCCATTGCAGCGTTTTCATCAGTCTGTGTGTCCGTCTGAGAATCAGAGGATGACTCGTTTTCCCTGTGCTTTCTTTCACCGGGACGGCTGTTTGATGAATGATCGGCGGGGGAGTGCCTTCTCGTGCTCTGACCCGACTCTGAGGATGATGAGCTGTCTGTGTCTGTTCCGCTTTGGCTTGGCGGCTGATGATCTGTCTCCTGCTCCGCCTCGGTAACAGCTTCTGTCACCTGTGTGTCCTGCTCCTCAAAGACTGAAAGATCAGGCTCGGAAACAGATATGCCGTAGGTGCTTGGCAGCACAAAGGTGTCAAGCATGACATATGCGGTAAATGCGGTCAGTGCCAGACCGTAGATCAGGGGATATTTTTTCATGTGTGCACCCTCCTTCCAGCAGCTTTGTGTGAGCTGAACACAAAAAGCTTCTGCACCGTAAAGCTGACAATGAACATACATATCTCCGCAATGAGCTTTGCTGCATATGCGCTGATTCCCAGCACAGAGGTGAGAAGAGCTATTATGAGGGTGTTCCCCGCAAGGACGAACAGCGCCAGAGCGAAGTATCCCAGAGCAGAGCCTCCCTGCCTGTCCTTTTTGAATACGAATATGCGGTTCAGCTCATAGTTTGCTGTGGCACTGAATATCCTGGCGGTTACATTGGCAGCCGCAGCCGAGCCCAGCAATGCTGAGAACAGGCAGAACAGGATGTAGTCAATGCCGAAGCACACAAGGGAGGATGCGGAGAAACGGATTATTTCCCTGTATATCCTGAATGAATCTCTCAGCGGCCGGAAGTGGGAGCAGGAGTTTCTGCTGTCGGTGTATATCGTCCTGATGGGCACCTGTTCAATTTCATATTTGCTCTGAGCCAGCACCATAAGCATATTCATCTCGTATTCGTACCTGTCTCCCTTTATCCCGCACAGCATAGGGAGCATTCTTGAGGGAAATGCACGCAGGCCTGTCTGCGTGTCGCCTACCTTCATGCCTGTGGCAATGAGGAATACCAGAGAGGTTATCCTGTTGCCAAGGCGGCTTTTAAGGGGAACCTCACCCTTGAATGAGCGCACGCCCAGAACGGGTCTGCCGGTCTCCTCCGCTCTTTCGCACACAAGCTTTGTGTCATTTACAGTATGCTGACCGTCCGCATCAAGGGTGACAACGGTATAAGGGGCGGTATAATTTCTCTGAATGTATCCAAGGCCTGTTTTTATAGCTGCGCCTTTTCCTCTGTTCTCACTGTGGTGCAGGATCACCGCACCCTTTGAGGCTTCAAAGAAGCCCTTGTGTGTCTCCTTTGAGCCGTCGTCTACTATGATCACATCAAAACCGGCAAGTATAAGCTCAAAATTCAGTATCACCAGCTTTTCATCCGGGTCATAGGCGGGTATGAGTGCTATTCTTGTTCCTTCCATGCTAAACACCTCACTTGCTTTTTTCCTTTGTGAGCATTATAGCAGGGGAGGTTTAAAATAGTCTTAAAAATGCCTTATAGGTAAGCATTCAGATAAAATACCGATTTCTGACCGGTGTATAGACAAGAAACAAGCCGCAAATGTTTGTATAAGGGGCTTGAGGCTTGGAGATCGTCTATACATCAAGGAAGAATCAGTATAAGGCGGCTAAGGCAGGCTATTTTTTATAATACTGCGCATATCCCTTGAAAAACAGGCTGCGTTATGGTATAATCAATGGAAAGCATTGGGAATGGAATGTGGCAGGGAGATATTCCAAACGGGAGGCAGATATGAACGATACAGAGTACAAAGTATTGATGATAGACGATGACGAACTGATCGCACGCTCAACAGCGGAATATTTTGATATCTTAGGCTTGAAAACCGCATATGTCACAAGCTATGATGCGGCAGTGGAGTTCCTTGATACACATGAGATATCACTTCTGCTGCTGGACATCAATCTCGGTGACAGGTCGGGCTTTGACCTGTGCAGGCAAATTCGTGAAAACTATGATATGCCCATACTTTTCATCAGCGCACGCACAAGCGATGATGATGTTATCATAGCGCTGAACATCGGCGGTGACGATTACATCAAAAAGCCCTACACACTGGGCGTTCTCTTCGCAAAGGTCAAAGCGATACTCGGCAGATATGAAAAGGCAAAGGAAGCAGCACAGCTTGCGGTGGCAGGGACGCTGGAAAAGACTGTTCAGACAGATGAAGGCAAAATATATTTCCGTGAAGGTGTTTACCTTGATACCTCCATGCACAAGCTGATCATTGACGGCAGACAGGAAGAATTCAGGGCTATGGAATATAAGCTTCTCACCTATCTGGTTGAAAACGCAGGCAGGGTCGTGACAAAGGAAGAACTGCTCAAAAACGTGTGGGAGGACGAGTATACGGGCGACGGAACAATTTCCGTGCATATCCGTCATATCAGAGAAAAGATCGAGCCTGACCTCAAAAATCCTGCGATCATCAAAACAGTGTGGGGTGTGGGCTATGTTGTGGAGCAGGACGCTCTCGGTGACGGCTCATGAAAAGCTATATCAGGATAACCGTTCTGACGGCAGTGATATTCCTTGCGGGTATCCTTCTGTTTGCTGTTCTGACTTCAAAAACTGTCACGCAGGACAACTCACGGCAAACCATAACCACACTCAACGATATTGCAAGGACTGCTGAAACACATCGGACAGAGCTTGATACGCTCGGCAATATGGGATATGACGGCGACTTTGTTATACTTGATATGACCGACAATGTGCTGTATTCCAACGCTCCCGTGAATGATAGGCTGACGGTGGAAAAAGCGATACAAAAGCGCTATCCCTATCAATATCTGAAAGATGACAGCGGTATATGGGGCTGTGTTATTATGATAGATGACGGACTTGACGGATACAGAACGCTCCGCCTGCGTTTTATCATAGGAATGAGCATGGTTGCTCTGATAATACTTTTCGGAATGATCGGCTTCGGGGTATATCTGAACAGAAACGTTATCATGCCGTTCCGGAAAATGCAGTCTTTTGCAGGAAAAGTCGCAGAGGGCAGGCTGGACGAGCCCCTTGCAATGGACAAAGACAATCTGTTCGGTGCGTTTTCCGAGAGCTTTGACATCATGCGTGAGGAGCTGTCCGCATCAAAACAGCGTGAACTGGAATTGCAGAAGAAAGAGCGTGAGCTTGTGGCTTCTCTGAGCCATGACCTGAAAACACCCGTCACGGGGATAAAGCTGGCGGCGGAGCTTTTGCAGATGCGGATTTCCGTCAAGGCTGAAAACTCCGACAGCGATATTGTTTTCAGCAGGGACGAGATAGACAGCAT
>DGXE01000004.1 GCA_002395525.1 Ruminococcus sp. UBA4240 | reverse complement strand
GATGTTTACTGCTATGCTGACCCTTCAAAGCTGACATGGAAAGAGAACGGCTGTAATGATTTCAAGTCGGGCAAAGCAACAATTTGCCATGTTCCTGCGGAGTATCTTGATGGTTATAATACAAAGTTCGGCAGCACTGTAAACGTCACATTCGTTGGCGACGTGGACATGGGGCTTGGCGAGCACCTGTACGGTTACTCGATTACCCTTGACGGCAGTATCGGCGTGAACTTCTTTGTCGAACTGACAGATGAGCTCCTTGAAAGCAATACCGCTGAAATGGTATTCACTGTTCCCAACGGCAGCAAGACCGACACGCAGACTCTCCTCGTCAAGGACGTTATCACAGATGACAGCAACAAGGTCGTTATCGGCAGCAAGACCTACTACAAGTTCAAGTGCAGTGTTTCCGCAAAGGATATGGCATCGACCATAACCGCACAGCTCGTTGACGGCGAAAAGTCCGGCACGGAGTACACCTATTCCGTCAAGGATTATGCGGACTATCTGCTCTCCCATACACTGGGCAATGCAGAATATGCAAATGCAGCGCCTCTTGTAAAGGCAATGCTGAACTACGGGGCATATGCACAGGAGTATTTCGGTGAGGGCAAACCTCTTGCAGACAGCTATAAAGCCGCTATGGACGATGTGTCTGTCCCTGCTGATTTCGCGTATAACGATACAAACATACCTCTCCCCGACGGCGTGACATTCGAGGGTGCAACGCTCTCGCTGAAGTCCGAGACCACCCTTTCCCTCTATTTCAAGGGGCTGCCTGCGGATACAACGTTTACCTGCAACGCTGGGAATGAAGTACAGACAGAGCCGAACGGTGAGTATGTGGTTGCCCGTATCAGAGGCATCAAGGCAAACGAGCTTGAAAAATATTACACCGTGACATTTGAGGACGGCAGCGTGACATACAATGTAACATACAACGCAATGACCTACTGCTACAATGTCCTGAAGGACGACACAGTTGATGACAATTTGCAGAATGTCTGCCGTGCGCTGTATCTGTATGCACAGGCTGCAAAAGCGTATTCTGAATAAGGAGTGAGACGATGGATAAGGAAAAATACACCACACCGGAAACGGAGATCATAGAGTTTATGGCGACGGATATTATCGTTACAAGCGGCGATGGCGACGAGCTTCCCTTTACTCCCAATAAGCTGTAATAATGCAATATCGGCGGGCAGAACTGAGCTGTCCGCCGATTTTTATGACAGGAAAGAGTGCTATATGATGGGAAAAATCAAATCTATTCTGCTCGGTGTGCTATGTGCCGTCTGCCTGCAAGCTCCGGTGAATGTTTGTGCGGTCGAGCTGCCGTTTGTTCCTGCCAATTAAGTGGAAAGGCTCTTGTCTGTCCTGCTCAAATAAAGGACTTATACAAATGGGCAAAGCAAAGGCTTGCTCAAGTACAACAGGTCACGATTCCGGAGACTGTGAGTTTTACAGGATCTTACTCCAATGCAGAGCCAGACCGGCTCTGCATTTTTTTGCTGCGGCTCACTGAGAAGAGATGTAAAGTGAAAGTTTTGTGAAATATTTGACATTATCCTTATACTGTGGTATTATAATAAGCGACATCTGCTTCCCCACAGGGCATCGCCGGGAGAATGGGGACAGCATAAAATGACCTGAGGGGAAAAATATGGGACAAACTGCTATTATGACCGACACAAACAGCGGTATCAGCGCTGCGGATGCAAGGGAAAGAAATATATTCATGATACCCATGCCTGTGCTGGTGGACGGTGCCACCTTCTTTGAGGGGCAGGACATAGACCACGGCAGGCTCTTTGAGATGATGAAGGCGGATGCGGATGTTTCCACCTCCCAGCCTTCTCCGGGGATAGTTCTTGATATGTGGGAGAATATACTGAAGGAATATGATGAGCTGGTGTACATCCCCATGTCAAGCGGCCTCAGCGGCTCATGTGAGACAGCACGGGCATTGTCCGCCGATTTCGGGGGACGTGTGCGTGTGGCGGATACTCACCGCATCTCCGTGACCATGAAGGACTGTGTTTATGATGCGGTGAAGCTGGCAAATGACGGCCTTTCCGCTGATGAGATCACCGCCGCTCTGGAGGAGAATGCCTACAATTCCGTAGTTTACCTGGGTGTGGACACCCTGAAATACTTCCGCAAGAACGGCCGTGTCACCGCCGGTGCCGCAGCCCTTGCCACGGTGCTGAACATAAAGCCCATACTCATCACCGAGGGCGGCAAATTCGACACCTTTGCAAAGGTAAGGGGCATAAAGGCGTGCAGGGAACGTATGATCGAGGCAGGCCTTGCAGAGCTGGACAAGAGGTTTGCGGCTTTCAGCGAGGATGAGATAAACGTTTCCACAGCGGGCACATTTGAGACGGATGCAGAGGCTGAGGAGTGGAGAGCACAGGTGGAGAGCGCTTTCCCGGGGCACAGGGTGATATACGACAAGCTGTCATGCAGCATCGCCTGCCACACAGGCATAGGCGCTGTTGGGCTTGCCATGTCAAGGATATGCAGATAAGGCTTTGGTATTTCCATAATCAAAGCAAAAGGACGGCTGTCAGCCGTCCTTTTTTTGTTTATACGTCTTCGTCAGAGCCGTCCGTGTCATTTGCGGCAAAGAGCTTCTGCCGCCTTGCCAGTAGCACCGCTCCCAGTGCCAGGAATCCCGCAAAGAACACGGAAACATCTGGCAGATCCGCCCCTGTGGGCACAGCCCCGTTCAGGGAGTTGGTCACGTCCAGAGTGGTGTTGCTGCTCAGGGCAAAGGTATACACATTGCTCTGTGTCGTCGCCTTAGCCTCCGCATTCTCCGGGTCGTCGGTCAAGTACTTGTCTATCTCCACATCGTAGCCCAGATTCGCCTCGGTGACGGTCACATTTCCCGGAGGCAGCATGAACGTTGCTACATCCCCGTGTCTCAGGCGGAAGGTGCCGCCGCTTTTGATCTTCGCCTGCTCCGTACCGTTTAGCGTCCATGCATATTCTGTCTCGGTGTCGCTCCCGTCTCCTACGGTGAGAGTAAAGTCAAACCTTCTTACCTTGTCCCCCAGACCGCCTTCCACCTTCTTGTTGATGGTAAGGGCAACTTCGTTCTTTATGTTGGTAACGTCAACGGTGAGAATGTATTCATCAGCCACCTCATGGAATTCCAGATTTACCCCTTCCGTGAGGACCGTGGGTTCCCCTACGGGGGACAGCCGGAACACTACGTCCTCCTCAGGCAGGGCGTAACCCTGCTTTGGCCGTGTCTCCTCCAGATAGTATACAGCACCGGTCTCACCGGGATAGAGCATTCTTTCTATGATCTCCTCCTCTCCGTTGTCGCCTGTTACCGTTACCTTGCCGGAGAGCACCAGCTCGCCGTTTGCATCGGTCACGATGTCCTCAAATCCCGTCAGAGGTGTCTTGTTCTTCAGATCGCCGCCGATGGAGTTCTTCACCTGCTTGTACAGGGAGAAATGCACGCCGTCAAGCCTTGTATTGTCGGGATCCATCTTTATGACCTTGAAGTTAAGGGGCTTGTTGTACACATCCACAAAGCCGGAGATACCGTTTGCCCCGTCCTTGCCGTTGACCCACAGAGGATAATCCCATGTGCCGCCGTCCTTGTCCTGTATTGTCACGGTCTTATTATTGTTGACCACAAACTTCACCGGGTTGCGGTATTCAGGGTGTTCTTCATCGCTTAGGTCGTTGAGCAGCCCTATATATCCCTTTGGTGCAGCCACCTGTTCAAGGGTGTAGGTCTTCCCCACAATGTAGTCATAGATGATGGCGATGGTGCCGTCCGCAGCGGAGGTGAATGTCCTTGTTTCCTCTTCGGTGCTGTCCCCGAATATGCCTGTCACATTGAATATGCCGCTCCCGAGGGGTGTGCTGTTGTGCTGTGTCTGCACGGCTGCGCCTTCATCCTTGTATACGTCCCACGCAAACAGTCTCAGCTGCAGTGCCCCCTCACGAACATTGGTGATGGTATCGACACGAGAGGACTCACCTTCCCCGTATGCGTAGTTTACCACATAGTCAAATTCATCGGTGACAGCCTCCTCCTGCCCCTCTTCCTTGATAAGGGTGGCACTGTGGTTTTTCAGCTCCCCTACACCGTTTTCAAGCCTTGTAAGCTCTCCGTAGTCTGTCACCTTTCCGGTGGTCTCATCTACCGTTGGGGTGGGGTTGCTCGGTATCACCTCATAGACCTTGTAGTTTGCAAGGGTAGTCTCCCCCGGTTCAAGGGCAGGCCAGAAGTAATAGGTGCTGACATCCGGGGACTTTATCCGGCGGACAGTGTCCGGGAGCAGCGTGTCATTCACGTATACTGCTGTGTAAATATCCCCGTGGGATGTGGTAAGCTCAAGGTCGCTCCACTTCTTGTTGACACGCAGGGAGTAGCCCTTCTTGTTCACTACGTCTACCTGTGCATCCTGATCCAGTATCACCTTGCCCACATTGTAGACATGGTTGTCACCTTTGGTAAGTATCTCCTCATATGAGGGAACACGCTGATCCTCTTGACCCTCAACTACCTTCCTGCCCATAACGTGCCTGTATTCATAGAGATCGTAGCCGGAGGGCATCTCGTTCTCCCTCTCCTCCACCTTGAACACCGTGCCGGCAGGAAGATCCGGAACGCAGATCTTGTACTGTGAGGGTATCTTGTCGATGGTACCGTACTGGGAGGAGTGGAAGGTTATGCTTTCAAGCTGTGCCTCGCTGAGAGTTTTCAGATTTGTTGATGCCTCACCGGTCTTCTTGTATACCCATCCGGTAGGGACAAATGTCTGTGTATCCGCATCCCATTTGCAGTAGTAGCCATCGGGGCTTACCAGCCTGTAGGGCACCCTGTCCGCAAGACCTAACTGCTCCGCATCTGCACCTAAGGTGGACAGATAGAGCCTCAGCTTGAACTTGGTGTCATCATTGGTTATCTCATTGCCATCCTTGTCCACGATGCGCTTTGTGATCTCCAGTGTACGCATGGCATCTTTCTTGATGATGTTGTCAAAGGACACGACAGGCATCTCCTGAGAGTTTGCGGGTTCAGACACATAGCTTACCAGATGGCCGTGTTGTGAACCTGCCTGCGGCGCTACAGGATTGCCGTTTATCTTTACATCGTACACCTGATTGTCCACAGCACACTCCACCAGCTTGTACTGTATGTAGTCTGTCGGGATATGGATCTCAAAATTCTTCCCCGGGCTGATGTAGTAGATATTGTCATAGGAAACACCAGTGGTGCCGGGTGGTTCATAGCTGTCCACAAAGACTATCTTCTGACTGGAATTCTGATATGTGACATAGACATTCTCAGAATTATTTTTCAGCTGATGCCAGAGACACTTCTTCGTGACACCGCCATCCACAATTTCAGCTTTAAGATCATCAGAAGTACTATTCCATAGTGCCATATCGGTCTCACTGCTCTCATTAATCGGCTCCAGATACCATATCTGGAAGGGATACTGGAGCATATCCGTATTGATGTTGGCAGCATTGCCGTCCTCGTCCTTTACCTCCTTTGAAACTGTAACATTGCCGGGGGTGATGGATGAAAGGTTGAAGTGCATATACAGGTTGGATGCGTTGCCGCCTCTCTCCATGTAGAATACCTTCATCTCATGGGTGGAATAGTCCTTGAACATAGGCTCCATGTTATTGTTGGAGTCATAGCCGAAGTACTGTTCAAGATATTCTATTAAGTCGCGGTCATTATTATCTGTGATGCCTTTTCGTGTCTTGTAATTGTCTCTGAATACACTCAGAAGAGTGGTGGTCTTGTTGTTATTTCGATTATTGTACCTTATCTCCCCTGTACGGAAGTTTACAGTACCACCCTGAGCCGGGTGACAGCCACCCAGATCCAGCACCAGCTCCCCGTCAACATACAGCCAGAAATCATCGTCGCCCGTGAACTGGAAGATCATATCGTGGCCGAATTTATCAAGACCGGAGGGTGTCTGTACGAAGGATGCCTCCATCTCCATGCCGAAGTAGTAGTTTGCCTGTTTTTGTATATAGTTGTCTTTGACGATAGTTTGTGTGCCGTTGGCCTGTGTCAGAGTAATATCCCCCTCAACAGGTTTACCGTCCTTGTCCGTCCTTTGCTTGGAGGTTATTTTATCGGTCTGTATCAGATACAAAGTCTCGTATTTTCGGGGGTCACTCTCATCAAGAGTTTCCCTGTACCAGTTGGTCATGTTCTGAGGGTTGCTTGAAGCGAAGCTCCTTGCCTTTATGGTATCATAGGGGAAGAACTGACCGTGTTTGAGGGATATTGATTCGCTTCTGTCATGTGTGCCAAGCTCTCTGTATACCTTAAAGTGATTATCCGTATAGACCAATGAACCGTCATCATTGATACCGTCTACCAGTGTAGCAAAATTCTGTGTCGAATCGTACTCAAAGTATCCGCCGGAATTGTACACGCTCTCCAGGAACAGGTGATTTACCTCTGTAGCATCTCTGTACTCATTATGAAATGCGTTTTTAAGGCTGGGGGTCTCAGCGTTGAATTTAGCAGTGACCTTAGGATAGCCGTCATCACCAAGTTCGGTGCTGAGTATTCCGTTTGTACCGTATGTGTCTTTATAGCTTTTTGCACCGCCGAATACCCCGTAGGACACATCTGCGCCCTCCACACCTCCGTATTCTTTATCCTTTTCCCATGTTGGATCTCTGTAAAATCCGTAGTCCACCATTCTCATGGTTATGCCGTATTCATTGTTGTCAACAGTGGCTACCTCATGCAGCTCATCAAGGATATTTACAGGCTCCAGTGTGGCAAAGTAGAAGGGCCATGCCGCAGACTGGGGGCAGGATTCTATCCTTGAATTGTCATCGCTGTCCTTCAGGGCGGCATCGGTGTATCTTGCATCATCCCATGCAAGTATTATGGAGTAGTAGTCTCCGCTCTTGCGACCGGGCATCATCACGCCTATTCTGTTTTCGGAGAGTATCTGCCCGTCTGTGAGCTGGGGCGCCAGATACTTTTCGGAATAGGAGTTATAAAAGTCGTAGTAGTAGTTGGGCTGGTGGCTTACCTCATCATAGTGTTCTATGAACTGCCACAGCAGCGAGTCGGTGCCGTCGCCCAGCCATACTATCTTGCCGCCGGAGGCATACACCGGGTACAGGGAGCCGTCATGGTCAACGGCGTACATATCGTAGCGTTTTTCATCACTGTTCCAGATACGGGTGTAGATAATGTACTGCTCCCCGTTTACAAGCTCGGACACGCTTATTCTGTCGGCAGAGTGGGAAATCTTTTCCTGCTCATCCACAATTGTCTTTTCGATGAGATAGAGCTTTGTATTATCGCCGCTTGCTGTGGTGCTTATAAAGCTGCCGATGCCGCCGTTCTCCGCAGGGGGCTGATAGGCAATGTAATACTCGCCGGATCTCAGCTGTATGCGGTTGTTGTCATCCACATTCACAGCAAACAGTGATGCGTCCTCAGCATTGGTCACTGTTGTAATAACATCCCCTGCTATTTTCAGATAGCCTGCGGCTGTGAACAGCTTGTATGTGCCATCCTCCTGATACTCAAACGTCCACTCGTCCACCTCGTTGTTTTCATCCACATACAGCACCTTGGAGGTGTTGTCGTCGTGGATGACCATCTTTATAAGGGAATGGCTGGGCGGGGCTGCCATAAGTGCAGTGCCCCTGGTCTCTCCGTCTACGTAGTGGAAGAGGCCGTAGGTCTTGCCGTCAAGCTTGTAGGGTTCCGAAACAACGGGTATCTCCACCAGCTCATGCCAAGCATTGCTGCTCAGTTTGTTCCCAATACCTGCCTGTCGCTGGAAATTAGAGCTGCCGCACCAGAGGAAACTGATGCTCCCGTCATAAAGGGGCATTATCCTTACTTTGCCCGTAAGTTCGCCTGTACCTGCCTCCACACATACGGGTGTGGCATAGGCTTCGTCCACAAGTGCAAGCCCGTCCCATCTGAATCTCAGATATTTCTCTGTGCCGTCGTCTATTGTTACGGAAAGAATGTAGTTGTTGTGATCCGTATAGTGGAACGTCCAGCCCGTCACAAAGTAGTTTGCAAGCTTGTATTTTCCTGTTGCGGTATCATAGCTCACCTGTTTTCTGAGCAGATTTGACCCGCTGACAGAGGATGTCATGGCATAGCCGCCGGTCTTTGTGCCGTTATTATAGATAGGATTCACTATGCCGTAGGTCTTCCCGTCAAGCCCCAGAGGATCATTTGCTGTATCCTCAGGAACGATCACGGGGATGAGCCATCTGTTCGGTTCATAGTTTTTAAGTCTGTCAAGCGTATAATTATACGTCTTGTCCCCGGGATGATCGAATGAACTATTATTACTTCGGTAGAGTTCTGCCTTGACGCTTGTATTCACTATCTTTACAGTGCCGTCGTAGGCATCTCCTTCTGCAAGTGAACCGGGCAGAACTGTAAGGATATAGGGGGAATCACTCATGGAAAGTCTGTTGAAGGAAAGCTTCAGATACTTCCCGTTCTCATCCTTTATGCAGTATCTGTTGAAATCAACGTGCTCAAAAGTCCATTTGGTGATACCGGCAGCAGAGGAATACTTCTCGCCGTCAGAAAATACCGAATGCCCCAGCAGATAAGTGGAATTCGGTTCTTTAGGCAGATCCATCATGGCAACACCATAGTCATTATTCTTATTCACAAGACCGTAGCTTTTCCCATTCAGACTTAGTGCATCCTCTTTTCCTGCGGACAGGTCAACAAGGTAAAACTCTGTGGCATCGCCTTTCTGGAATTCGTTGTCATTCTTTCGGTTTATCCCGCTGCCGTTTGCTGTAAGCTTTATGGTGTTTTCTGTTGTGCCTCTGGATACCGTAAAGACAGAGGCATCGGCTTCATCCACAAGCTGTATGCCGCTGTTATTTATCTGTAAATACTTCTTTGTGTTGCCGTCGTCGGCAAGTGCACATATCTTATGGGTGGCAGTGCCGTATATCCACTCGAACTTCCAGCCTGATATGCCATAGAGAGTAGAAAAAGCAGCACTTCCTGTTTCAGTATTGTTGCCTGATGTAACCTTAAGCCCGCCCAGTATGTTGTTGGTGTTGTTCAGGGCATAGCCTGCCATAAGCGCAGAGTTCGTTTCGTCTCCTGCACTCACAAGGCCGTATGTCAGCCCGTCCAGACCGGTGGGGTCTTCGGTCACCTCTGCAGGAGGGGTGTAGTACCAGAAATAAAGCTTTGTATTGTCATCTGTACCAGTCCATGTTGCGAAGCCCCATTTGTCACTGGTACTATTTTTTGTATGATAACTCCAGTATATATCTTTGCCTTCTATTATTCTATATGCTGTCCTAATGCGTAAATTTCCGTTATCTTGGTTATCTATGTTATAAAGCGTTGCATTATTTCTGTCCTTTGTGAAATCCAAGCTTCGGTACTTAAAACTGGTGTTATTCAGGTCGATGTTTTGTATATAGTATTTATCCTTACCATCAAGGCGGTATATGTAATAGTTATTGTCTGTATCTTGCTCAAAGTAATATTTCTCAGCACCGGCATCAACAGCTTTTTTCAAAAACGAAAAAGGATCCAGATCGTTTGCATTGATCTTTTTACCGGCATCATCCCGAACATTATATGTTGTTGCAATACCTTGAATCGTAGATTGACCTTGTATGTTTCCTCTGACTGAACCTTTTGCAAAAGCTCCGCCCTTAATATCATCACTATTGGTACTGCTTATGTAAAACCCGTTCTTACCGGCATCAAGATATGATTTGAGCTGGGCAACAGTCGTTATCTTCTCAGCAGTACCATAGTCGATCTCACCATCAAACTCTACCGGCACAACATCAAGCAGGTAATTTGCCTCGCCCTGCACCAGCTGTGCAGAGAAATTGGCAGGGTCACTGCCCTCTCCTATATCTACTATATCATACTCATACTCAAATACCGTTTCCGCTATCTCATACACCGAGAACCCATATGCGGTGAAGGTGATCTTCCCCTCCTCGGCGGTGAAGTCCTCAACCTCTTCGCAGGAGCCGTCAGCGGCAAAGTGATATACCTTCACGCCATCGGATGCGGTGATTCGGGGGTCGGTGATAACTACCTCAATGGGGTGCTCTTCATCGGGCTGATACTTTGTGCCGGTAAGAAGGGCGCTGTCGGACTGCTCCCCGGCGGTGTCACCGGAAGCAATGTCACCGGATGTGTTTTCAAGTATGCTGATGTCATATGCCGCAAGGGGCTTTTCATCAAGGCTGTACTGCTCATATGCCTGCATATAGCTGCCGGTAACGTCAGCAGCGCTTGCCTGTGCGTCAATGGGCATCATGCCGGAGAGGGACACTATCTTCCCGCTCTCTTCTCCGTCAGGGCGTGCCTCTGCCGTCTGACGGCGCAGCCCGGTGTCCCTTGCCACTGCAATGGCTGTGACCCCGGAGGGAGCCGCAAGCAGCCCCTCGTTTTCGGTTATATCCGCAAGTATGGGTCTTGTAACGATGCCGTTGTCCACACCGTAAAGGGAAACACTTTCCCTGTCCCCAAGCTCTGCATTTTCCGACACCTCCGCCTTTATCCACAGCTTTGCGGAGCTGTCCCCGGCAAGGCTGTAGGCACGGTCGATGATGACACCCTCAACGGGGGTTTCAAGCTGTGTATCCTGTGCTGTCACGTCCACATCCGCACTCAGAGTGTACACGGAGATGTCCGCAATGTCCGTGCTCTCCTCAATGACCGTGTGCAGGGCGGAGCCGAAGCCGTACACGGAGAAGGACTCGGTCTCGAAGGTATACTGCTCCCCTTCCGAAGCACCTATCTCCACTTCCGTCGCGCCCTCGTCGTCAATGTGCACCACCTGCATGGCCTCGGGCACCTCCTCCACGTCGTGGAGCTGTGCGGTGACGGTAACGGGGGTCAGGGGCTCGAACTCCTCCCCGTCCTTTTCAATGGTGATGTCAAAGAGCCTTGTGTAGAGAACCATATCCTCATCCGTCCAGCCCAGAGCCTCAGCCATATCAACAATAAAGTCATCTGCATCCATGGGAACCGCAATAAGCTCCGCACCGTCGGGTATGCCTGCACCCTTGTCGTATTTGAGGGTGATGGTGTATTCATCCTCTGCGGATGCGGTAAGGGTCTTGAGCTCTATGTTCTCATACACTGCGAACACATCATTTGCAGTGAAGGTAATGGCTTTGATATAGCCGTTTTCGATGACCTTCTCGGAGGGTATCATGGAAATGCCGTCATCATTTGCTTCAAATGCCATGCAGGAGTAGCCCATTGCCTCGGGAACAGGGGTGTCAAGGGCATAGGTCACCTGTACGGAATAGTCGGAGACAGATACATCAGCGTATTTTTCGCTTGAAAACTTCGGCGCATAGACACGGACAGTCTCATCCCCTGATACAGCAAAGGGAGCCGTGCGCTCATCGTCAGCGGCAAGCTCATCCACGGAAAGAACCGCTGTATTGGCGTTTACAGGCACTGCGCCGTACTCGTTCTCTTCATCGGCAGTGAATATGGCACCTGTGAATGCGGTGGCACAGGCTGTGATGTTCCCATCGGCATAGTCATACTCCCTGTCGCTTGAAACTATGGCTTCATCGGGCTTGACAGCAGCAGGGTCCGTCCAGGAAAGGGCAAACATGGAAAGGTCGGGCAGTGCCGTCTCAAAGGAGACAGACTTCACCAGACCGCCCTCGACAACGGGATATTCCATGTCAACGGCTGTCCATTCCCCGAACTGCACCCCGTACACGGTGACAGAGTCAGCGTATTCTGCGGGCACGTCCTCGGTGAAGTTATAGGTAAATCTTGCCGTCCCGGAGGCGGGGACAATGCGCACGCTCTCCCATGTCCAAGCGGTGTTGTAGGCTCTCACCACGTTCACACGGCGGTCAACGTCAATGGGGTAGCCCTGATCGTCGATGTTTACCTCGTAGGCGGTAAATGCCACATTGGAAACAGGTATCTCCGTGCCGTCCGCAACGGTGTAGACCCCGTCCCTGACGGAAACGGATATATCAACATTGCCGTTTTTGCAGGAAAAGGCATCTGTGCCGTCAGAGGCGATCTCCCCGGTTTCAGCGGAGGTTTCCTGCTCGCCTGCATCTGCCGGAAGGTAGAACACCTCATCAGAGGAAGGCACACCCGTGCCGGTCTGAGCACTGTCGGTAACGCTTTCGGGCGCACCCGTCACAGCCGTCTGTGTGTATTCCTCGGAGAATACGGTCACAGCGGGAAACATGGATGATGCAAATATCAAAAGGGCAGTGATGCCGCTTATCAGTCTTTGTCTGAGTCTCTTCATTCTATCACTTTCTATCGTTTTGAAGTCTATATCAGGGATGTGCACAGGGGGTGCTCTCCCGTTTTCTCTTTTACATATACTTATACGTATATATTATAACACTGTCAGGGACTTTTTTCAAACAATTTTCAACAAATTATATCCAAAATCTGAATTTTTGTAGATTTGAACAAACCAACATATAATAATAGTATGTTTTCACCACAAATTAAGATATGTTTTATTATGTGCATCCATCGTGCTGTACACAATTATTTTACATTTCTTTCCTGCCGCAAAATATTTGACAAATCCCGCAGGCTGTGGTATAATACCCTTCGATGAGCGGGCTGTGCGGTCAAACACGCAAGTGTTAGGAAAGTCCGGGCATCACAGAGCAGGGCAGCTGCTAACGGCAGCCGGGGGCGACCCTAAGGGATAGTGCAACAGAAAGATACCGCCGTTTTTTACGGTAAGGATGGAAAGGCGAGGCAAGAGCTCACCGGGGCGGTGGAGACACCGCTGCCATGTAAACCCTGTCCGATGCAACGTCTATTGGTACGTTCATGGCAATGTCTGCTCGGCAGTCATGACGTAATGACGGCTAAAGCGCTTCGGCGACGATGCGCTCAGATAGATCTCCGCACACGACAAAACCCGGCTTACAGGCCCGGTCATCACCACAAAAAAGCAAAAGCCGCTCCACATGGTGGGGCGGTCTTGCTGTATCATGTACACATCTGCCGTATCATATGGTGAAGGGATATCTCCGCCACGGCTTTAAGTGTTCAGTGCGATACTGTTGAAAATTCCAATTTTGGAATAATTGCGTTTTTGGGGGAATGATTCCGAAATCGGCATTTTTCTGCTGACAAGTTCCTTTGATCTACTAAACGTCTTGCAGTCTGTTCATCATCGCTAAAAGCAAAAACCGCTCCACAGCGGGGCGGTCTTGCTGTCATGATTTCTCGTCATAAACATATCTGCCGAAAATATTTTGTTCATCCGGAGAAATGCCTCTGTAATGCTCTATATCTGCCGTGGAGAAGTCCGTATCCTCCGACCAGAAGCATTCCGTGGGGCAGCCGTTCTCAACGTACACCGCACAGTAGCCCCCACAGTCGCCCATAAAGCTGGACATAGCGTTTTTTATGCCGCTGCCGTCCTTTGCATAGCTGTCGGTGTTGTAAAGGGAGGGGTCAAGGGCGAAAAAGTGCCACCCGTCGGGGACATATCCACCGCTTACCTCGCATATGGTGGAATAGGTGTATGCATTGGTAAATGCGGTCTTTGCGTTCTCATGTGCCTGTACAAGACGTTCATCCACAGAGCGTGTATCCTTCAGTGTGCCTTTTTCGTATAATACCACAGGGACCGGATACCGTCCGAAAAGCTCATCCCTGCCGTCCTCCGGGGAATATGACTGCACTGAGAGAAGCACTTCTGCCCGTGAGTGATCGATCACCGCAGCAGGCGACCAGAGGACAGCCCTTGGCATCATACTCTCTATCCGTACAGCCGCATATCCTCCGTAATTCCCCATCTGGGAGCCTATGGCAGCTGCAAGATCTCCGCCGTCCGTCCTGAAGTCCGTACCTACCTCACCGCTGATATTAAAGCAGTACCAGCCATCCTGCACGGTATATCCTGCAGATTCACAGAGGGTACAGTAATAGGCTGCGGCACTGTATGCCTTTTCGGCTGTGGAGTTGGCATCATAGAGGGACTTTGACGGGTCGGGCATCACAATGGTGCCGTCTTTTTTGTTGTACAGCACCTCTTTTGGGTATCTGCCGAAATACTCACCATTTTCGATGTCTTTGCCGTCCAGTGCAGCAATGCCTGTACCGGACGGTGATATATCACCCTCGGAGGGTGACCACACCGCATAGAGCACGGTACAGCCTTTCACCTCTATGCGGACACTTCCGCCGAGAATGGCGTGCTCCTGACACACAAAGGCTTCAAGCCCCTCATCCGGGGCTTCCTTGTCCAGTGAAAATACATATTCCCCGTCATCAGCAGCGACCCCTGTGATCTCACTTTCCAAAAAGTATCCCACAGCAGAGTCGTACACATGATATGCATTCAGGTTTGCCTGTGAGAGAAGCAGTATGTTTTCATCCTCTTTTGCACATCCGAAGAAAAGAACTGCCGGTACAATGAGCATAAAATACAGTTTTTTCAAAGACATGACTCTGCTCCTTTTATCGAACAAGTCTATAGCCGCATAACGTCCTGCCCGCAGCCGCAAAAGGCTGTAGACAGGACGTTTTTTATGGTCACTGAACCTGTGTGTCGCTTGAAGCTATCTCCTTGATGGAGGTGGCAAGACCTGCAAGCCCCTGTATCTCGGAGGGGATTATTATCTTTGTGGCCTTTCCGTCAGCGGCCTTCGCAAAGGCTTCAAGACTCTTTATGGCGATGACGTTCTGGGAGGGATCCGCCTCATTGAGCTTTACGATGGAATCCGCAAGAGCTGCCTGTACATTGCGGATGGACTCAGCCTCGCCCTCTGCCACAAGTATCTTCTGCTGCCTGATGGCATCCGCCTTGAGGATAAGAGCCTGCTGCTCCGCCTGGGCTTTGAGTATCTCCGCCTCCTTGTCGGCCTGGGCACGGAGTATCTTCGATTCCTTCTCGCCCTCGGCAACGAGTATCTGAGATTTCTTCTCGCCCTCCGCCTGGAGTATCTTCTCACGGCGCTCACGTTCAGCCTTCATCTGCTTTTCCATGGCGTCCTGTATCTCACGGGGAGGGAGGATGTTCTTGAGCTCCACACGGTTCACCTTGATGCCCCACTTGTCAGTTGCCTGATCGAGAATGGAGGTGATCTTGGAGTTTATCACATCTCTTGAAGTAAGTGTTGCATCCAGCTCCAGCTCGCCTATGATGTTACGAAGTGTAGTGGCTGAAAGGTTCTCAATTGCGGAGATGGGTCTTTCAATGCCGTAGGTGAAAAGCTTTGCATCTGTGACGGTGAAGAATACCACCGTGTCTATCTGCATGGTGACGTTATCCTTTGTGATAACGGGCTGGGGCTTGAAGTCAACTACCTGCTCCTTGATGGAAACACGCTTTACCACCTTGTCAAGCAGGGGCACCACATAGTGTGGACCTGTGGGGAGAGCATCCCTGAATGCGCCAAGGCGCTCCACAACATACACCTGTGCCTGGGGCACTATCTTTATGCCCGATATGATGAAGATTATAAGTATGATGATAAGTCCAATTGCAAGATACGGCATTATTCATTTCCTCCTTTTATCCTTACAGTCATATGTGCGGCAGATTTCTTCGCTATGGTGACAACGCTGTTTACCGGGATGACGGAGCCGTTCTCGGATACCGCAGCCCAGTCCACATCCCCCAGCCTTATCCTGCCCGTTCCGGCGGCAGGATCCACAGTCTCGATAACGATGGCAGTCTTGCCGATGTCATCCTCACCGTTGGTGTAGATGTAGCGGCCCGGCATCAGCTTTCTGACTATGGGGCGTGTAAGCGCCAGTGCTATCAGGGATACTGTCACAAAGACCACCATCTGCACGAACAGGTTTGCCCCGCACAGCGCAGCGATGACGGCTGCCAGCGCACCTATTCCGAACCAGACGGATACCAGTGCGGTGGTCAGCGCCTCTGCTATGAACGCCACGATCATGACGATGATCCACAGCACCACCAATATACCTTGACCCACCATAAAACCCCTCCTTTGCTTTGATGTATGTATGTATTCTACCACGGAGGGCGCAACTTTTCAAGGGGTTTCGGGGATTTCTAATTTCATTCTAATTTTCAGACAAGGGTGCGGGATAACCCATTTTCCTCCTGCAAAAGCAGCTGTGCATAAAGCTCCAGCTTTCCCTTCCGCCTTTCCGAAAGGATGCGGTATATATCCATCAGCTTCGATTCATCGGAGGAAAGACAGGAGTCATCACCCCCGTCGGCATATACGGAGCGCCCGGCGATATAATCAAGGGACACATTGTAAAAGTCAGCAAGGGTCACGGCAATATTCATAGGGAGCTCGCTCTCACCTGTTTCATAGCGGCGGTACTGGGTAAGGTGCATATAAAGCTTTTCAGCCAGCTGTTTTTGAGTCAGATCTGCATCCTCCCGCAGATCCCGGATCCTATGATATGTCATCACATAACCCCCTTGTACATTTTACTATATGCAAAACGTGTTTTTTTAGTTAGAATTATTGTAACATAAATTCTATTTATGTGTTGACAAAGTTAATATCATGTGCTATAATACCTACTGATAACACATTTTAGTGTTTTTCAGAAAAGGATGTGATAGAGTGAATGTACTTGAGGCAAGGAAAAAGTGGGGTGTATCCCGGATGATATCGTCCCGCTTGTCCCAAGGAAAGGGACAAAAATCGATTCAGTATCTGTGAGGAAATATATACTTAAAGCGTGCAGTGAATTCAAGTATATCGACCACAGGATCGTGTGCATCAGTGCCGATGATTTCCTCACGATCACAAATGACCTTGAGGAACAGGGCTGTCTGAAAAGAAAAAAAGAATACACTGACGGAGGTGATTCCAGACAGTACATCATTACAGAGAAAGGAGAAGAATGTCTGAAAAAGGGTGAATTCAGTGTCACCGATATAGCTTTGAGTTTGTCATTTTCCTACGATCCATTCAGCAACATACCTGTGGTAGCAGGTGAAATCACTATAAAGGGGAGTAAAAAATGAAATGGAAATTATTAGCCGGTTTGGCACTTTCGGCTATAGCAACCATTGCAGTGTCTGCAACAGTAAGTGCTGATGCATCTTTTGACGCAGCTACAGGGACGCTGACTTACTATGGAACTGTAGAGTCATTAAATACCGAGGCAATAAAAGCTGTTAAATCCAAAGGTGCCTTAACAACCGATATAATAAGTATTAAATGTGCAGAAAACAGTGTTTTCCCGCGATATTGCAATGGTGTCAACGCCTATCGGAGTATATATTCTACCGGCGACTATAATAATCTGATGTATGTGGATTTTAGAGGTGCAGATACATCAAATGTTATTAGAATGGACGAGATGTTTTATGGTTGTCATCTGCTAAGAAGTGTAAATATGAGCGGATTGGATTTACATAATGTCCAGAATATGAGCAGTATGTTTTTTGGCAACTCTGCTTTAACTACTGTTGAGTTTAAAGATACTAAAACACTTGCGGTTACAGACATGAAGGGTATGTTTTATGGTTGCAAAAAGCTGACTTCGATAGACCTGAGCAGTTTTGAAACACCAATTTTACAAAATACTAACACTATGTTCTATGCATGTGAAAAATAATCATCGTTGGACATCAGTTCATTCGACACAACAAATGTTGTTTCCATGAGTGTTATGTTTAGCGATTGTAAATCACTTACTTCGTTAAACTTACAAAACTTCAACACCCAAAACGTAGAATCCATGTATCGAATGTTTTCTAACTGCAGTTCACTAACATCTCTGGATATTAGCAGCTTTAATACCTCAAAGGTAAGAAATATGTATGCTATGTTTTATGAGTGTAGCAAACTTGAATCACTGGACTTGAGCCATTTTAACACATCTATGGTCAATGATGTAGCAAATTCTGAAAATGACGAAACTGGACTTATGCGGATGTTTGATGGATGTAGTTCATTGAAGCACCTTGACGTAAGTAACTTTAGTACACTGAAAATAAGAAAAACATCTGCCATGTTTATGGGATGCAGTTCTTTAACATCTCTTGATCTCAGTAGTTTTGATATGTCAAATGTAACAAATATGGCTGCTATGTTTGCAGGCTGTACCAACCTACAGCGAATAACTGTTATGCCCGGAACTAATTGGGACAACGGTAATGTAATTGAAAGAGTATCTGGAACAGATATGCCTATGTTTTCATTCTGTGGTTCTCTTGTAGGTAGCGCAGGAACAAAATACAATCATGCGCATAAAAGCGTTGCTTATGCCCACGTAGATGAACCGGGCAACCCCGGATATTTCAGCGCCCCATGCGCACACAAAACAGTTTCCGCATGGAAAAAGGATTCTTCAAACCACTGGAAGGTTTGCTCCACCTGCGGTGAAACTTTAAACAAATCCGAACATACGTTTGATGATGGCAGTGTACAAAGAGCTGCGACCTGCACATCCGGAGGCACAACAAGATACACCTGCACGGTCTGCGGCTATACCAAAACACAGACTGTTCCCGCAACCGGGCACACACTTGTCAAAACCGAAGCTGAACCCGCAACATGCGAAGCAGCAGGTCATACCGAATACTGGACTTGCTCAGGCTGCAGCAAAATATTCGGCAATGAGAATGGCACAAAGCAGATAACACTTGCATCCACAGTAATTGTGGCTACAGGTCATGACTGGGACGAGGGTACAGTAACAAAGGAACCTACAGAAGCCGAAGAAGGTGTACGCACCTACACCTGCAAAAACGATCCTTCTCACACAAGAACCGAATCCATTAAAAGACTTGATCATACACATATCGTTTCTGATGAATGGTCATACGATGATTATTTCCACTGGCACGCCTGCTCTGTCTGCGGTGACGCATTACAGAAAACATCCCACACATGGGATGAGGGCACAGTTACCACAGCTCCGGGATGTGAAGCCACAGGCACAAAGACATATACCTGCACTGTCTGCGGTACTGTAAAGGAACAGACCATACCCGCTACAAACCACAACTGGGACACAGGCACCGTTACAAAGGAACCCACCTGCGAAGAAACTGGTATCAAGACCTATACCTGCAAGAACGATGCCTCCCATACAAAAACAGAGGATATATCCGCAACAGGACATAACTGGGACACAGGCACAGTTACTAAGGAGCCCTCCTGCGAAGAACCGGGTATCAAGACCTATACCTGCAAGAACGATGCCTCCCATACAAAAACAGAGGATATACCCGCAACAGGACATAACTGGGACACAGGTATTGTTACAAAGGAACCCTCCTGCGAAGAGAGCGGCATCAAAACCTTCACCTGCAAAAATGACCCTTCACACACCAGAGAACAGGTTATCTCTGCAACAGGCCACAGATGGACAGATGATGAGATCATTACAGAAGCAACATGCACAGAAAAGGGAACAAAAAGGGTCAGATGCACAAATTGTGAAGCCACAAAGGAAGTAGCGATCCCCGCAGCAGGTCACAAATGGGATAACGGCATTATCACAAAGGAAGCCACCAGAACTGAAACGGGTATAATGACCTACACGTGCACAGTTTGCGGCGAAACAAAAGAAGAAAGCATCCCTGTCCAAACTATCCCCGATCCGGATGGCAGCTACACCATGCCCATAATGAACACTTCCAGGATAGGCACAGGCGGTGTAGGCACAGGGGAAGCACGGAATGAAGAAGCCCTTACATGGGATGCAAAGATCTCCGGCAATATCCTCACATGGAGCAGTGCAGACGGTGCTGACAGATTTGTTATCAGTGCCAAGAAAAAGGGTGAAACCACATGGAAAAGGATAGGCACCACCACAAAGAACAGCTATGAGCTCAGTGCCCTGAACGGCTCCTACACCATCATGGTGCGCTATGAAAAGGACGGGGTGCTCGCCAAGGCGAGAAATTCCGCAAAAACAGCAGCAGAGATCAAAGCCGCAAAGCCTGTTGTTACTGCTGCTGTCAAGGATGAATATGTGATACTCAGATGGAAAGCAGTAGATGGGGCTTCCTCCTACAGGGTATTCAAGTATTCCGACGGTAAGCTGAAAAAGATCGGGAGCACCTCCAAAACACAGATACGTGTAAAGGGTACATCCGGCAGCAAATATGCCGTAAAAGCCTATATCAACGGCAAATGGACAAAGATCACCAAAGCTGATATAGTAACAGCCGAATAACACAAATCACCCGGAGGGAGATCCCCTTCGGGTGACTTTTTTCACAGTTACTTACTACCCCATAAAATCCGTATCCATAGCCGCCTGCAGGGTGTAGTCCGGGAATGCCTTCTGCACATCCTCCACTGCCTGCTTGTAGCATTCATAGCGGCTTTTGGCATCAAAGCTGATGACAAGGTCAAAGCGGATGGTCTTCTCCTCCTTCATGAGATAGAAGCCGTGGAGCTGCTCTACGTGCTCGTGGGCAAGGGCTATCTCCTCAACCTGACGCTTTATGCTCATGGTCTCCTCATCCGTGGTGTTTACAGAGTATATGCCTATGGCTGTGAGTATCACATGGTGCTTTGCGTACACCTGTGCCTGTATGCACCGTGTAATGCGGTCGATGTCGTCGGCGGTGAAAGTATTGGGCACCTCTATGTGAACAGACCCGTCCCACCTGTCCGGGCCGTAGTTGTTGAGCACCATGTCATAGGCGCCCTGCACCTGGGGGAAGGAGCAGACCGTCTCCATTATGCTCTTTGCAAGGTCGGGGTCGTTGTTCTCCCCCAGTATCTTTGATATGGTGTCTCTGAGCATCTCAAAGCCCGATTTGATGATGACAAGGGAGATGACTGCACCAAGCCATGCCTCAAGGGACAGTCCCGTGAGCATGAAAATGACTGCTGCCGCAAGGGTGGAGGCTGATATAACTGAATCAAGGGTGGCATCCTCCCCGGAGTTTATAAGGGAGTCGGAATTCACCTTTACCCCCACGGACTTCACATACCGCCCCAGCACTATCTTCACTATCACCGCAACGCCGATTATGACAAGGGTCGCAGCGCTGTAGTCCGGGGTCTCCGGGGTGAATATCTTCTTTACGGACTCTGTAAGGGATGTGACACCTGCATAAAGCACTATGACCGATATTATCATGGCACTCAGGTACTCAATGCGGCCGTAGCCGAAGGGATGCTTCTTGTCCGGCTCCTTTGCCGCCAGCTTTGTGCCGATAATGGTTATCAGGGAGCTGCCCGCATCGGAG
This sequence comes from Ruminococcus sp. UBA4240, assembly GCA_002395525.1. GTDB lineage: Bacteria > Bacillota > Clostridia > Oscillospirales > Ruminococcaceae > Huintestinicola. The sequence goes on along the minus strand of DGXE01000004.1, from coordinate 42,733 downwards.
ATGTTGTTGACGGCATCGAGCACGATGGCGATAGAGTGGGACAGCAGCCCTACCACCGCCTTGAATGCGGCTAAGAGCACATTGGCGGCAATGCCTGTTATGCTCGTCCTTACTATGAGCTTTTCACGGCTGTTTTCGTTCATGGTATCACCCGAATGTCGGATCTGGTTTAAGGAGCAACGCTCCCGCCTCTATTATATGCCTTTTTCAAAGGAATGTCAACAGCTTTGCCGGTTGTGCATTTTTACCGATCCCGCATAGATGACCAAGTGCATAATGCATATGGTTTTTGGAGCAGGACAGCTATAATTTGTAATATTGCATAATTGACAACTATGGCAGATTATGGTAAAATCTAAATATCAAATGCTCATGTGAATATACGTTCATATATAGGAGGACAGGACAATGGATAATTCCAGATTTCTTGAAATATGCGATATACACAAGTCCTACGGGGAGGGTGACTCTGTACAGCACGTGCTCAGGGGGATGAACTTCACCGTGGCAAAGGGGGAATTCTGCGTGATACTGGGTCCCTCGGGCTCGGGCAAGTCTACCCTTCTCAACATCATGGGGGGCATTGACAGCGCAGACAGCGGGTATATCTCCATAAACGGCGACAAGCTGGAGGACATGGACGAAAAGGCGCTGACGGAGTACCGCCGCAAGCACCTGGGCTATGTCTTCCAGCTTTACAATCTCATACCGGATCTAAATGTAAAGGAGAATATCGAGGTAGGGGCATATCTTTCGGATTCTCCCCTTGACATTGACGAGCTGTTAAAGACCCTGGGGCTCTACGAGCACCGCCACAAGCTGCCAAATCAGCTTTCCGGCGGTCAGCAGCAGCGCACATCCATAGGCAGGGCGATAGTGAAAAATCCCGATATACTCCTGTGCGATGAGCCTACCGGTGCGCTTGACTACAACACCTCAAAGGAGATACTGGAGCTTATTGAGAGCGTGAACAAAAAGTACGGCAACACTATCATCATGGTCACACACAATGAGGCGATACAGCACATGGCAGACCACACCGTAAAGCTGCGTGACGGAATGGTGCGCAAGAGCATCATAAACGATCACAAGCTGAGTGCGGCAGAGCTTGACTGGTAAGGGGTGAGGACATGAGAAACCCTTTGAATTCAAGGATATTCCGCCAGCTTCGTTCAAACGCAAAGATATATCTGGCGCTGTTTGTCATGCTGACAGTGGTGATAGGCTTTATATCGGGGCTGTATGTGGCAAACGGCAGCATGGAGACCGCCGCTGCCGACGCCTTCGAGGAATACAGCATCGAGGACGGCCATTTTGAACTGGAAAACGAGATAGGCTCCCTGCGTGAGAAAATGGAGAGCAAGGGCATCACCATATACGACCAGGACTACAAGGAGCTGAGCGAGGACATTGACAGCGACGGCACAGAGGATGCGGTGATAAGAGTATTTGCCGTAAGGACTGAGGTGAACCGTGTCTCCATGCTGGACGGCAGGCTTCCCGAAGCTGCGGGGGAGATAGCCATTGACCGTATGCACGCAGACAACGTGGGGATAAAGACCGGAGACATCATCACCGCAGGGGGCGTTCCCATGACGGTAACAGGCCTTGTGGCTGCATCGGACTATTCCACGCTGTTCAAAAGCAATTCCGACACCATGTTTGATGCTATCACATTTGATATAGGCTTTGTGACAAGACCGCAGCTTGATGCCCTTGATGGCGTGACAGTATGGCAGTATGCCTACTCATTCAATGAGACACCGGACAAAAACGAAAAGGAAGCCGCTGAGGACATTGCGGAGAAGATAGCCGTCCTTGCGGCGACAGGCGGCCTTGTTGACAACAAGGATGATGCGGAGGAATTAAAGGACATTGCCGACGAGGCAGACAAGCTGGAGAAAAACGGCGACGAGCTCAAACAGAAAGCAGAGGATCTTGAAGCAAAGGGCGATGAGCTGCAGGCTGAAGCTGATGCCCTTGAAGCCGATGGCAAGGAGCTTGAAGCCCGGGGGGATGACCTGAAGGCAAGGGGCGAGGCGCTGCAGGCGGAAAAGGAAGAGCTTGAAGCAAAAGGCGCAGAGCTTGCACAGAGAGGTGCTGAGCTTCAGGCAGCTGCCTCTGACCCGGCAGCTGCAATGGCGGGAATGGCTGCATTGCAGACGGAGAGCGACGAGCTTGAAGCAAAGGGGGCAGACCTTGCCCAAAGGGCAGAGGCATTGCAGGCTGAAAGCGACGAGCTGCAGAAAAAGGCGGATGAGCTGAAAGAAAAAGGCGATCTGCTGAAAATAAAGGGAGATATGCTCACCACAAGCGGTGATGCCCTGCAGGCTCAGAAGGATATACTGGAGGGACTGGGTGAGGTGCTGGATAAGCGCCTGGAGGTAATAGGCATCACCGACACGGAGGCGCTTGAAAACATAACCGAGAACAAGGTCACGGACTTTGTGCCGGAATATGCAAATCAGGCCATACACTTTGCCACCGATGACTTCGGCTCGGACAAGACCATGGCGGAATATCTGCTGGTGGTGTTCGTCATCATACTGGCATTCATATTCGGTCTTACCGCAAAGAACGCCATAACAAGGGATGCGGCTGTCATAGGCACACTGCGTGCCTCCGGGTACACAAAGGGCGAGCTTATCTTCCACTACTGCGCTCCCTCCATACTTGTGACCGTATTATCAGCCGTAATCGGCAATATACTGGGGTACACCGTGTTCAAGAACGTAGTGGTGGGGATGTACTACAACTCCTATTCCCTGCCTGCCTACACCACCCTGTACAATCCGGAAGCCCTTGTAAAGACGAGCATAATCCCCATGGTGCTCATGTCCGCCATAACCATAATCATGACTGCCTACAAGCTGAGGCTCTCACCGCTGAAATTCATGCGCCGTGACCTCTCCTCATCAAAGAGGAAAAAGGCGGTGCGCCTGCCTAAGTGGTCGTTTATGAACAGGTTCCGTATGCGCATATTCATCCGCAGTCTGGGTGACTATGCGGTCATGACCGTAGGCCTTATCTTCGTGATGGTGCTCATGTGCTTCTGCCTGGGAATGCCCTCCACTCTTGACGGCTTTATCGCCCGCTCCTCGGAGATGGCTGTGGCAAATTACCAGACCATACTATTATCCGACAAAGATGAGGACGATAAGGAAATAACCCCTGCAAACGGAGAGAAATTCCTGACCATTTCCCTGCAGACCGTATCAAGGATAAAGGACGGTGAGGAGATCACCGTATACGGCTACTCCCCCGACAGCAAATACATAGGCGAGGGGGAGCTTGAGGGCACCGACGTGTGCGTTTCCGCCGACTATGCGGACAAATTCCGCCTGAAAACGGGAGACACCATAGAGCTGAAGGAAAAGTACTCCTCCACCGTGTATTCCTTCCGTGTGGCAAAGATAAACGACACCCAGGGCAGCCTTGCAGTATATATGCCCGCAGAGACCTTTAAAGCCACATTCAGCGAGGACGACTACTTCACCGGCTACTTCTCCGACACGCCCCTTGAAGGCGTGGATGAGGAGAACATCGCCAAGGTCATCACCGTTGATGACATCTCGGCTATGGCAAGGCAGCTCAACCACTCCATAGGCAATTATATGCGCTACTTCTCCGTAATATGCCTTGTGATAGCGGCAGCCCTCCTCTACCTGCTGACAAAGCAGATAATAGAGAAGAATGCGGGCTCCATCTCCATGGCAAAGGTGCTGGGCTACTACAGCCGGGAGATAAGCAGCATCTATGTGCGCACCACCACCGTATTTGTGGTGATAATGTCCGTGATCTGCCTGTTCATCGGTCAGGTGGTGGTATATGAGTTGTGGCGGCTCATTATGATAAGGATGACCGGGTGGTTCGTATTCAGCCCTGAAGTGTCCGATCTTCTGCTTGCCGTGGGAGGCACTATCGCCGTATATCTTGTCATCTCCTTTGCGGATATGCACCGCATAAAACGCATACCCATGACAGAAGCCCTGAAAAATGCGGAATAGCAATGCCAGTCCCCGTCTTTCACAGGCGGGGACATTTTTGTCTGAACGGACGGAGATAAACATCCGGCAGAATAATGGATAAATTGTTAAATTTGCACATTTCCCCTTGAATATTGCCGCAAATAATGGTATAATTACTTGAAATATGTGTAGATTTTACACAAAACAAAAGGAGTGTTGAACCATGAATTACGGACATTTTGACCTTGAAAACAAAGAATATGTCATCACCCGTCCAGATACTCCCTCTCCCTGGGCGAACTACCTTGGAGATCCCGAGTACGGCGCTATCATATCCAACAACGCAGGAGGATACAGCTTTGTAAAGTCCGGCGCAAACGGCCGTATCATCCGCTACCGCTTCAACTCCGTGGCTATGGATCAGCCCGGCAGATATGTATATCTCAAGGATCTTGAGACCGGCGAATACTGGTCCGGTTCATGGTCGCCCGTGTGCAAGCCCCTTGATGAGTACAAGAGCGAATGCCGCCACGGCACAGCCTACACCGTCATCACATCCGAGTACAAGGGCATAAAGACAGAGGTCACCTACTATGTGCCCCAGGGTGCCACCTATGAGGTGTGGAACGCCAAGGTGACAAACACCTCCGGCAAGGCAAGAAAGCTTGCTGTGACAGGCTACTGCGAATTTGTCAACGACAACAACTATGAACAGGATCAGGTAAACCTCCAGTACACACTGTTCATCACACACACCTACTTCAAGGACAACTTCATCCTCCAGAAGCAGAACGAGATCTTCAAGAACCCCAACAACGAGCGCTTCCTTGGCCTTGCAAAGGCAAAGGTGGATGCATACTGCGGCGACAGGGACAAGTTCGTTGGCTCCTACCGCAGCTACGCAAATCCCAAGGGCATCGAAGAGGGTCTGAAGGGGGATCTCAACTACAACACCAACTCCTGCGGCGCACTTGAAAGCGATATCGAGCTTGCCCCCGGTGAAACCAGGGAGCTCACCTACATCTTAGGTCAGAAGCCCGAGGCTGTTGCAAGGGAGATCATCGCAAGATACGAAAAGGCCGGTGTAGTTGAGGAAGAAGTTCAGGCTCTGAAGAACTACTGGCACGCAAAGCTTGACAACTTCGTTGTCAACACTCCCGACGCTGATTTCAACAACATGGTCAACGTGTGGAACGCATACAACTGCTTTATCACCTTCACCTGGTCAAGAGCCGCATCCTTCCAGTACTGCGGCCTGAGAAACGGCTTCGGCTACCGTGATACCGTACAGGACATCCAGGGCATAATCCACCTTGCCCCCGAAATGGCAAAGAAGCAGATCGAATTCATGCTCTCCGCCCAGGTGACAAACGGTGCGGGTCTTCCTCTTGTAAAGTACACCCACACTCCCGGCAAGGAGAACCACCCCGACGAGAACGACCCCAACACCGCATACGCAAAGGAAACAGGCCATCCCTCCTATCGTGCGGATGATGCCCTGTGGCTGTTCCCCACTATCTACAAGTACATCTCCGAGAGCGGCGACATCGCCTTCCTCGATGAGGAGATATTCTACGCAAACGACGACGAGAAGGGCACCGTATACGATCACCTGAAGCGTGCCGTAATGTTCTCCATGAACAACCTGGGCAACCACGGTATGCCCGCAGGTCTCCACGCTGACTGGAACGACTGCCTGAGACTGGGCAAGAAGGGCGAATCCACCTTCGTTGCATTCCAGCTCGTATACGCTGTGAAGATACTCAGAAGCTATGCCGAGCTCAAGGGCGATGCTGAATACATCAAATACCTTGACGAGGTAAAGGCAAAGCTTGACACTATCCTTGCTGAGTGCTGGAATGAGGACAGATGGATCAGAGGCTACAAGGAAGACGGCGTGGTCATCGGCAAGAGGACCGACCCCGAGGCAAATATGTGGCTCAATCCCCAGTCCTGGTCCGTTATCTCCGGCTTTGCCACAAAGGAGCAGGCTGAAAAGGCTATGGACAGCGTTGAGAGAGAGCTCAACACTCCCTACGGCGCAATGGTAATGTATCCTCCCTATGTTGAACACGGCTTTGACGGTGCTCTCATGCAGTGCTTCAACAAGTGCACCAAGGAAAATGCAGGCATATTCTCACAGCCCCAGGGCTGGCTCATTTTGGCTGAATCCCTCCTTGGCCACGGTGACAGGGCGTTCAAATACTGGAAGGAAGCAGCTCCCGCTACCTACAACGACAATGCTGAGCACAGAGCTCTGGAGCCCTATGTATACGGACAGTTCGTTGAGGGCAAGGACAGCCCCTATGCAGGCCGTGCTCATGTACACTGGCTGACAGGCACAGCATCCACCGTTATGGTTGGTACAGTAGAGGGTATCCTGGGTATGCGCCCTGATGCAAAGGGTCTTAAGGTATCACCCTCCATCCCCTCTGAATGGGAGAGCTACACCGTTACAAAGACATTCCGCGGTAAGAAGCTCAATATGACCTTCAAGAACCCGGATCACGTACAGAGCGGCGTCAAGTCCCTCACCCTCAACGGGGAGGAAATGGCAGAGGGCTACATCCCTGCCGACAAGCTGAAGGACACCAACGACATCGTGGTAGTTCTCGGCTAAAACCCAACAGCAGATAGCAAATCTCCCGCCTGCCATATGGCAAGCGGGAGATGTTTTTTACAGACAAACATCATATTAACGGTCACTATATGCTCAATCTACTTCCCTGCTCTCTGCGATTTTATCAGCATTTCCCTAATTATCTGAATTTCGCTTGTTGTTCAGCGAACCATTTACTCTTATAAAGAAACGGCGAACAGGATAGCCCATACTCTCATAAGTTTTTTCAGTCATCTTAACACTGTGCATTTCCTCCCTGATACATTCTCTCCATCTGCGTCGCACCCCGGAACCTTGTCTGACTGTCTTCATCTTTTTCCAGAATGCATCATTGAAATAATAGTCTGCTCTTGTTCTTGCTCCATCTCTTACCTTGTCAACAAGGTTCACATATTCACTGTTTATATCCCTGATACAGGAATTTATTACCGCTGTTGTTTCCTTTGTCTGTGTGATATTTGAACCTGTCTCTTCTACATCTGCTATCAGTTTATCCCTTATACTATTGGCAATGTCCCTGAACTTTTTCTCACAATATTCTGTATACTCGGCAAAAATGTCTGCCTTGAACCAAGTCCCGTTACACTCCAAAACGGATTTCCGTATACTGCTCACATGTATCTGTTCGTATGCCTTACAAAACCCGTCCTCACATTCAGTGGTTTCATAGCGGAGATTATTATCATAGTCAATTTTAAAAACATTTTTGACGAATTCATCTTTCAATTGGTCATCTAATTTTTTTTGCAGAGCTTTTGCCTTCTCGGATACCCTTTTTAATTCCCGTGCAAGCTGTATATTCTCGTTTGCTCCGATTACCGCCTGATATAATTCCTCAATATCGGAGATGAGTTTTTTGGCTTCTGCCTTTAGTTCATCTTCATATCGGGACAATACACCCTTAAAATAATCGGTTATTCGCATCCGTTCATCTTCACGGAATTCATTATCTATATCTGTTACCTCTTTTACACCCGTTTTCTTATCCGGTACCTTCTTCCGTCTCGTCTCGATACCTGCGTAGGAATCTACAAAGACGGTGTTTTTTTCATTGTAATGCAGCTTTAGCTCCCTTACCTTGCGTAAAAGCTCACTGCGTTTTATCTGTTCACCTCTCTCAGGGTCGCCATCTGCTTCATTGACCTGTGCCAGTGCATCGCCTTTATCCTTTACCATAATGCAGGTGCGGTTTATGATGTCCGTTTCTGATTTGTCAGTCCAGTATTGAAGTATGACACGCTGCTTATCACTCGGCAGTGAAGCCACTTTATCAAGAAGTACTGTTATCGTATCATCTGCACGCAGATAACCTCTCAGATCCTCTCTCGCCCCGCCGTCAAACCCTCGTGTGTCGATGACCTCACTTATAAATTCGGGAAAATAAAAACTGAACTGCAATTTGCTCAATATAATGTCAACTCTTTCGGGTATTGCTGTTTTTGGGTTCCTGCCATTATTTATATCGCTGAAACTCTTTTTGAGCCATTCTGCCGTTTTTTCGGAACTCTCAAACGAGGGGAGAGATATTTCCGTAGCTGTTCTGCCATCAATATTAATTCTTCGAGATATATCTTTTATAAATCTTTCCTTATCCGTAGGAGAGTATTTACCCTTTATAAATTCGATGAATTTATCTTCAGAAGTAAATCCCGCCATGTTTCTGATAACGCGATCATATTCAGAACTGCTCTCACGTCCGCCATCCTCCGATGCTGAGCTTTCTTCCCTTAAATCAAAAGCATTCGACCACACATATTCGCAATAATCCTTTATCAACAGTTTTTGATCTTTGGTCTTCATGGGGGTCAGTGAAAACTTAGTCCAGTCCCCCAACCTGTAATGCACTTCAAATGCAGTAGTCCTGCCGCTCCCAACATCAAAAAGCTCAAATCCGTTGAAGGTATCACCGGCATGAAGATTCTTTGTAAAGCCAAGATAATTGCATATGGTCGTAGTTTTCCCGCTGCCGGGTTCTCCGATAAAAATAAGACGATATTTTTTTATTTTGAGCTTGTTGTTTATCTGCTCAAGACGTCTTATATTTGTTCGTATGAGCTTGATATTGTCAGGCTCATTCGGTTTTTTTTCAAAAGCAGATAGTAATCTGTTGTATTTTGATAAACTGGTATCAAGATTCTGTAACACCAAAACCACTCCCCAACATTTATATGTACATATTATACAAAAAATTGGCGGGGGTGTCAACGGTTTTATAGAATTTTTATATATTCAAAATCACGAAATAATCATTAAATTGATTGTATAATTTGCACAAGTTTGCATAGTTTTGTAACACAGAATAGTATCATTTCTGATTTGCCATCTTCACGTTCACACCATCTCGGTGCCGCAGCAAGCAGTTGTCAACAAAAAAGCAGCCTGCACAAATTGCACAGACTACTTTTTGGTCATAGCATAGATATTATTGTTGTACTCTGTCTACTTGACTGGGGCGGGTCATTTTGAAACGCTCCGGGGCATTGGTGTGCTTTGGACGTATCAGCTTGCCTGTGAGGTATAGAGCTCGTAGTAGGCACCCCGGCGGCTCATAAGCTCGTCGTGGCTGCCGCATTCAAGTATGCCCTTGTCACTTACATACATGATGCGGTCGCAGTTCTTGATGGTGGAGAGCCTGTGGGCTATGATAAAGCTGGTGCGGCCTTTAAGCAGCTCGTTTATGCCCTTTTGCAGCAGCGCCTCCGTCTTTGCATCAATGGAGGAGGTGGCTTCGTCAAGAATGAGTATCTTGGGATCCGACAGGAGGGTGCGTGCAAAGCTGATAAGCTGCTTTTCGCCCCCGGACAGCTTGGAGCCCCGCTCGTTCACCTGCGTCATGTAGTCATCCTCCATCTTGGAGATGAATTCATCGGCGCATACGGTCTTTGCGGCGGCTATTACCTCCTCATCGGTGGCATCCAGCCTGCCGTAGCGGATGTTGTCCATTATGGTGCCGCTGAATATGAAGCTGTCCTGGAGCATTATGCCCATCTGTGAGCGCAGGGATGCAAGGGTCACCTTTGATATGTCCTGCCCGTCAACGGTGATGGAGCCGCTGGTGATGTCATAGAAGCGGGAGATAAGGGATACTATGGTGGATTTGCCTGCGCCTGTGGGACCTACAAGGGCAATGCTCTCACCGGGGCGCACATCAAAGGAAACATTTTCCAGCACGTTGATGCCGTCCTCATAGGCAAAGGTAACATTGTTGAAGGACACAGCCCCCTTGATCTCACCTATGGGCACCGCATCCGGGGCATCGTCTATGGTGACGGGCTCGTCGAGGGTCTCAAATATCCTTTCCAGATAGGATATGTTGTTGATAAAGGTGTTCATCAGGTTGGAAAGGTTCATGACAGGCTGCCAGAACCGTGATGCATAGCCTGTCATGGCTGCCAGAGTACCCAGTGAAACAGTCCCCGCAGGCAGCACCACGAGCCCCACCACGAAAAGTGCCGCACGCACAAGGGTGGAAATATTGTCGGTTGCGGGCCACACAAGGTTTGAGTACTTTACAGCCTCCATCCAGGCGCTGCGGTAGCGGTCGTTGAGCTTGTCGTATATCCGGGCGTTCTCCTCCTCACGGGTGAACACCTGGGTTATCCTTGCCCCCACGATGTTTTCCTGCAGATAGGCGTTCATGTTGCCTGATTTGTTGGATACATTCTGCCACGCCCTGCGCTGTCTTGTCTTTATGGCGAACATGATGAGCCCGAATACAGGCAGCCCGGAAAGAGCCACAAGGGCGAGCTTTGCATCCACGAAGAACATGAATATCAGTATCAGTATCATGTTGAGTATTTCCATGATAAAGCTGATGATACCGTTGGAGAGCATATTGGATACGCTGTCCACATAGTTTATGACACGGATGAGTATCTTGCCGTGGGGTCTGTCATCATAGTAGGAGAAGGGCAGCTCCTGCAGGTGTGCAAACAGATCCTCCCTTATGTCGAAGATGATGTTCTGACCTGTCCTTGTCATAATGCGGCCGCTGATGTTGCCGCACGCCATTGCGGCTGCGGTGCAGAGCAGCAGTGCTCCTGCCAGCAGGGCAAGCTCCGTCAGGTTCTTCTCCGGTATGGTGACATCCAGTGCCCGCCTTGTGATGAGGGGGCCTATGAGCCCTATGACGGCAGCCACTATGCTAAGGCAAAGGGACGCTATCATGCTGCCCTTGTATTTATTCACGTAGACAAAGGAACGCTTGAGGTGGCTGAAATTAAAGGGGGTCTCAAGCTGTTCGTCCACATCGTACTTGTTACGCATACAAAACCTCCCATCGGGTGTGCGGGTCAGGCACTCATGCCGCTCTGCAGATCGTATATCTGCTTGTAGTAGCCCTCACGGGAGATAAGCTCCTCGTGGGTGCCCATGTCGGCGATGTGCCCCTTTTCAAGTATGATTATCTTGTCCGCATTGCGGGCGGTGGAAATGCGCTGTGCAATGACTATCTTGGTGCAGTCAAAGTCAAGCTCGTTGTCAAGGGCGTTCTTGATGTGGTTCTCCGTCTCCATGTCCACAGCGGAGGTGGAGTCGTCAAGGATAAGGATAGAGGGCTTTACCGCAAGGGCACGGGCAATGGATATCCTCTGCTTCTGTCCGCCCGAAAGCCCCACGCCACGCTCGCCCACAAGGGTGTCATACTTCTGGGGCAGCTTCTCTATGAATTCATCGGCGGCAGAGAGCTTTGCGTATGTGTGTACGTCCTCTTCCGGCATCTCGCTGTCACCGAAGGCGATGTTGCTGTCTATGGTGTCGGAGTAGAGCAGCACGTCCTGTGTTGCGATGCCGATGTTGGCACGCAGCTCGTGGAGCTTCTGCATACGCACGTTCACGCCGTCAATCAGCACCTCACCGCTCTCGCAGTCCGAGAGCCTGGGGATAAGGTTTATAAGGGAGGTCTTACCTGCGCCTGTGGCACCCATTATCACAACGTGCTCACCCGGGGCAATGTGGAAGCTGATATTGTCGAGTATCTTCTTGTCGCCGATGGAATAGGAGACGTTCCTGAATTCCACCTCGCCCCTGAACTTGTGCTCCTTCTCCGCATCCTCACGGTCAACTATCCTTGGAGCCTCGTAGTATATCTCGATTATCTTTCCGGCGGAAGCAAGGAATCTGTGGAAGTCGTTGACGTAGTTGCCCATGTTCCTCATAGGGTTGCTGACAGCCCACAGAAGCCCGGATATGGCCACATACTGACCCATAGTCAGGTGCTGCTGTATCATGAAGTAGCCGCCGCACAGAAGCAGTATGACGCTGAGTCCGCCTGCGGTAAGCTCTATCCAGGGCTGGAAGCGCAGCCAGACGAATGCTGCATCTATGTTTGCCTTGCGGTATTCCTCGTCGTGGCGGCGGAATTTTGCCTTTTCGTACTCCTCCCGTGCAAATGCCTTTACGATGCGGTTGCCGGAGATATTTTCCTGTGCTGCGGTATTGAGGGCGGAGGATGTCTCACGGACACGCTTGTATGCAGGGCCTGCGTGTGCGGACAGGAGCCTTGTGACAATGAAGATGAAGGGGGTCATTGCAAGGATGCACAAAGCGGTAGCCGGGTCTATGGTGAAGAAATACACTATGGATGCGGTGAAAAGGGTGATGGATTCAACTATGCCCTTTATTACCCACGATACCATGTGCCTGCACATATCAAGGTCGCCTGTGAGCCTTGTCATAAGGTCGCCTGTGCGGAACTTGTCATAGAAGGACATATCCTGGTTCTCTATCTTGCGGAAAAGATGGGTGCGGACCTTGTAGATCATGCCCTGGGATGCCTTTTCGTAGTACATATTGCAGCAGTACTGCATGACCGTGCGCAGCAGGGTAAAGCCCACCATGCCTCCTAAAAGCCAGAAGAACAGGCTTCTGTTGTTCGCAAGGTTTTCGGCAGCATTCTCATTAGAGATGAATGTGTCGATTATCCGAGACTGGAAGTAGGGAGAGGTTATGTACAGGATATTGCACACAACCGACAGGCAGAGGGCTGCGGCGTATGCGCCCCTGCTTCCCTTCATGTTGCTTAACAGCCATTTTATCTGAAACATTTCATCGCCCCTTTAGACAAACGAAACAGCTTGTATACATTTTATGCAGATTACACAAAATCCCCGCCGCTGCCCGTTTTTTGTTGAGCAAGACAGGTTTTAAAGTTACGGCATATTTTAGCACAACTTTCCGGCAAATAAAATAGGATATGTTATTCAAAACTTAACATATCCTATTATTTGCACTTTATATTTTAATTGTTTATATATACTACATTATTGGACATTATTGGACAGGAAGGCAAACCGGCTGCTCACTCCTTTTCACAGTCCGGGAACCAGCTGCTGATACCCAGCCTTCTGACAGCAAATGCCCTTTCCGCCCTCAGGGCAAACAGCCACATCTCCTTAACGGGTGTGTGGGTGAGCCGTTCTATGGCGGTGCGGTACCAGTTCATCTGCATCTGGTGGCGGGGCACGAATACATCTTCCCTTGTGTCCCTGTCGGTCTTGTAATCTATGAGCACCCACTGACCGTCCTCCATGAATGCTGCATCCACGATACCCTGCACCATAGTCGGGGACTCAGGGCTTATCTGCATGGTGAAGGGCCATTCACGCTGCAAGACATCCGCTCCTATGAGCCTTTGTCCGAGAGGGCTTGCAAAGAATGCCGCCGCCCCTCTTTTCTGCACCGTGTCTGCCTCAGCGGCGGTCATGATAAAGCTGTCCCTCATGCGGGCAAGCTCCCCCTCAACGATACTGCCGTATTCGGATATATCCCTGCCTGCAAAGCATTTAAGGTCGATGAGCCGCAGAAATCTGTGGGTGATGGAGCCTATGTCCGTGGCACGTATCTGCTCCTCCTCCATAAAGGCGGGGCGGGGTGCCACCTCCCCCAGAAGGAAGCCGGGTATCTCCGGGCGGCGCTTTATCTCCACCGTTTCCTCCTCCTCCACGGGCTGATAGTCGGAGGGTGCAGAAACGGCACCTGCGTGTACCAGAGATGTGACACTGGTCTTGAGCACAGCAGTGTCATAGCCGCCCCCTGTCCACATGACATCGGGCACAGCCCCTCCCATGGCAGCAACAGCAGTCACATTCGCATCCAGCACTGACTCCTGTATGTGAGCCTCCTCAGAGTCTATACCACAGGGTGTCTGCACTGAAAGCTCCCACTGACCGCCCCGTGTGGTGCCGCCTGCATCCGGCATTTCGGTCCGTGAAAGCACTGCCGGCATGATAAGATCCAGCATGGAGCGGGTGCGCCATATGCGGCTAAGCCTGCTTTTTGACCGCCACAGCTCTGTGTCCTGCTCCCTGAAGGCGCCTATCATGATAAGGCTGTGCTCGGCACGGGTCATGGCAACGTACAGAAGGCGGCTGTCCTCGGCGATATTCTTCCGTCTCTCCCTTGTCTTGAAGGCGGTCTCACCGAAGGTGCCCCGCTTTGTATGGCTTTTCCTCGATATTACGGGCACATATACCCCAAGGGGAGGATCAGCCGAGCCCTCGGTGCCTACATTTATCCTGACAGCGTGTGACCCCGGCTTTTTGTGTATGTCCTTGTGCAGGTTCATAAGGATGACAACGGGGAACTCCAGTCCCTTTGACTTGTGCATGGTCATAAGGCGGACAAAGTTGTCCCCCTCCCCCATCGGGGCGGGAGTATCCCCTGTGTCGCCGTTTTTGGAGGTCTTAAGCTTCCCTATCTCCCACAGCAGATCCGAGAGTCTGAACGCCCCCCGCTTTTCAAGGTCAACAGCCCTCTGATACAGGGAATCAAGGTTCAGCTGCCGCAGTCTGCCGTCGGGATATGCCCCCCTTACGGCATATATGCCGCTGTCCCTCATAAGCTGCCATACAAATTCGGAAACGCTCATGGAGCGTGCCTGCTCCCGCCACTGTGCAATGCGGTCACGCACAGCGGCACACCGCCTGTCAAGCTCCTCCTCCCCTCTGTCACAGCAGAAGAAAAACGCCTCATAGAAGGGGGAACGCCCGGGATGAGCCGCCCTTATTCTCGCCAGATCCTCATCGGAGAAGCTGAAAGGCACGTTTTTAAGCGTTCCCACCAGCTCCACGTCTGCGTGGTCGTTGTCTATGACGGTGAGCAGGGAGAGGAAGGAGGATATCTCAGTCAGGCCGTAGAAGCTGACCCCTCCGTCAAACAGCACGGGTATGTGCATTTTCCGGAAGTGCTCCGCCATGACAGAGCCGTCTGTCCTTGCGTTGCGCACAAGTATGACTATGTCCTTGTACTCCCTGCCCCCTGCGGTGACCATTTCCGCTATCAGCCTGCCTGCCGCCCCGCACTGGGCTTCGAGCATATCCACATCGCTGTCATCACGGGCAAGGAGCACCATCTTCACAGGCCCGTGATCCCCCTCGACATTTGCTCTCAGGTGGTCATCGGGGGTGAAGTCTATCTCCGTCACCCTTTTGTCCATGCATAGGTCAAACACCTCATTGACACATTCTATTATCTGTGCAGAGGAGCGGTAGTTCTCGCTGAAGAATATCTTGCGGTGCTTTGCATTCTCATCCTTGGAGTATGCCTGTATATCCCTTTCCATAAGGTCGGGAGCAGCGCTGCGGAAGCCGTATATGCTCTGCTTTATGTCCCCCACACGGGTGATGCTGCGCCCCTTGCCACCGGTAAGGGCATTGATTATGGCATACTGTATGGCGCTCACATCCTGGCACTCATCCACATATATATCGGTGATGTTCTCCATTATGGCATCACGGATATCCTCACGCTTTACAAGGGCATATGCCATCTGCTCCATGTCGGAATAGTCAATGCCCTGAATGGCAAGCTTTCTCCTTCTGAATTCACCGGCAGTTGCCCGCAGGAGCAGAGCCATTCCCCGCAGGGTCTTCTGCAGGCGCAGATTGTCCTGCACCTGGCTTGCGCTCACAAGGGAGGAAAGGAGCTTTTCAGCCCCTGCTATCAGCCCCTCCGAGCCCTTGATGCTGTTTCGCACCTTCTTAAAGCCCTCGTTCCACTCCTTTGCCTCATCCCCGTCCTTCTTTGTAAGGCGCACAGCGGGCATAGCCGCCCTTGCTGCCTGTAATGCGGCTATCTTCTCCTCTATGGTACGGCAATGGGACAGCTTCTCCTTTAACTCCTCCACTGCCTGCCTGTCCTGTTCTGCAGCCGCCTCGCACTGGGGCGGTGTCACCTCGCAGATAAGCTCCTGCTCCGCCTCTATAAGGTCATCAAGCCCCAGAAGCTCCATTTCGGCGCAGAGCATCACTTCCTTTGCCCATTCATTGGTCTCGGGGGGCTCGGATATGTTGTCTATGTAACTGTCCAGATGGTCAAATGGATCGGGTATACCCATAAGTGCTTTGTAAAGCTCACGGCACATCCACACAAGCTCCGTCTGCTTAAAGGAGTCGCACAGACCTCTTACGAGCTCCTCACCCTCACGGGTGTAGTCCATGTCTCCCTTGTCGAATATGCGGTCAAGGGCTGCTTCATACGCCTCTGTGAATATTCGTTCGAGCCTTGCCTCGTCTATTATCTCAAACTTGGGGCTCATGCCCTCTATGGCGTAGAAGTAGGTGGAGATAAGACCCTTGCAGAATGAATGTATGGTGCTTATGGTGGCATTTTCAAGGTCGGCAAGCCCCCTTGCTGCATAGGGCTGACCGTTCTGCGCCTCATGGCTGAGCCTTTCCTGCACCTTTCTCTTCATGTTCCCTGCCGCCTCGTTGGTGAAGGTGATGATGAGAAATGACGAGATATTCTTGGATATATCCTCCTTCAGCTTACGGGCGACGCTCTCCACCATTACCGTGGTCTTTCCGGAGCCTGCCCCCGCCGCACAGAGAAGGAAGGGATTTCTCGCATCAATAGCCTGTTTCTGCTGTTCGTTGAATACCGGCATTGTCATTCCTCCTCCTTATCCGATGATTCCAGCTTTCGCACCCTGCCCCCATCAAGTCTGGGGTCGATGGGACAGGCACCCTTGTTTCCGCAGTATTCGCAGGGGGATGTGGCTCCGCCCTGCAGGGGATTCGGGGTCGTGATCCCCGCAAACATTCTGCCCACCACATCACAGGCGGCGGACTTCCCTCTTTCCATGACATCCCTGAGCCCGTCCTCGCTCAGCACATTTATCAGATCCGTAGTGCTCTTTCTGGAGGGTATCTTCACAGGGGCGGCGGCCTGCTTTACCGCATCGTCATCAAGGTATATGCCCTTGGACTGCAGTGCCTTTTCAATGCTTGCCTCTATCTTTTCTATGTCCTCATCCCGGGCATCCGTAAGCACTTCCTTTACAGGCTGATACAGAGCACCCGCTATGATGTGATCGGGCATACCCTTCTCCACTGCTGCAAGGTATATGGGGAGCTGTATCTGCAGCCCCGCATCAAGAGCATCCCCGTGGACTTCCTTGTCATTTGACTTGAAGTCGTAGACCAGCACAGCCTTCCTGCCGTCGGAAAGCTCCACCGTGTCCACCCGGTCTATCTTGCCGCTTAAAAATATCTCCCTGCCGTCCTCAAGGGTCAGCGCCACTGCGGGGAAGTGCATGGGAGACTCGGATGACATACTGCCAAAGCCTATCTCCATTCCCACAGGTCTGAAATGAGGCTCCTTTGCAAGTGCTTTTGCCATGGTGTGAACGGCGGTGCGCACAGTCTGTATAAGCTCCTCACCCTGAAAGCGCCCCGATGTGTTCCTGCCGAGAGGACCGTCCTCCCATGCCCTTGTCTGCTCGGAGAAGATCGAATCCAGCAGCGCATCTGTGCTTTTATCCGAAAGTGCCGGCCACTCCGGGTGCCGTACCGCCTGCTCGAAGAACTGTCTGAGCACCTCGTGGGAGAAGGTGCCCTGTGAGTCCGCCTCGAAGGTAAAGTCCCTGCGCTGTCTGATACGCAGACCGTATGCAAGGAATGCCCAGTACAGGCAGGTGCCCGCCGTCTCTATCGCCGATACGGAAAGGCGGTTCTTGCCGTAGAGCAGCACCGCCAGATCCGCCGGGATCCCCTTCCCCCCTATCTTTACATGAAGTCCGTCAAGCACCGCACACATCCTGTCGTGCCATGCGCTGTCGTTGTAGAGATATGCCAGTGCCTCACGCCAGCTTCTGCTTTCGGGATCATCCTTTGTCAGGAAGGACTCCTGTTCATCCTTTGCGGCTCTGAGCATCACCGCCAGCCTTTCAAGGGCAAACTGGGGCACAAAGGGCAGCAGCTCATCATCAAGGAGACCTCCTCTGATGTTTTCCGGGTGCTGCTTCTTCACCAGCTCCTCCACATTCCTGTACACCTGTGAGGAGGAAAGCACCTTGCCGTTGGCCTGGGCAGCCGAGCAGGAGAACATGAGCCTTTCCGTGGCGCAGGCAATGGCCTGGTAGATATCCTGCTTTGCCCGTGCCGCCGCCTCACGGCGGGTCATGCCTATCCCCGGTGAGGGAGAGCCCTCCTCATCCGACGGCACAAGCCCTCCGCACTCGGAGGGAGTGAGCAGGGCGGAAGGCGCACCTGAGGGCTTGTCCTGGAGCCCTGCCGCCACAACAGCCCTTATGCCTGAGGAGAAGAACATATTGGGGCTGCTGATGATAACGGAATCAGCCACCTGGGGCAGAGACTTTATGGACTTTGCGCATATGGAGGATTCCAGCATTATGCAAAGCTCCTCAATGGAGAGATGATCGTTTGCCGCAAAGACCGCAAGCTGATCCAGCAGGTCGTTTACCGCTGTCCACACCTGACGGTCCCTGTCGGCAGTCTCCGGCATCCCGGCGTCGATAAGCTCCTGCTCCCGCTTCAAGAGACAATCATAGGCACCTGCTGCCATCATATGCTCAAATATGGCAGCGGCGGCATCACGGCCTGTGCAGCTTTTTGCGGAAAGACGCTTTTTCAGCTCCGAAAGGGGCTCCATTATGGCTTTCCTCAGAGCCTCCAGGCGCACGGTCTTCTCGTCGTCCCCCTTGAAGGGGCGGAGCCAGCGGCTGTGGTCTATACCGTACTGACGGGCATAGTTCTCCATGTCCATCATCTCATCCTCGGAAAGGCTGGTAAACTTGGATTTGATGAGTCTGAGCACCTCGCCCTGGCTGCATCCTGTGCGCAGGCACCTGAGAGTGGCAACAAAATACTGGGCATATTCGGACAGCAGCATTGACATACCGCTCCTGCGGGCATAGGGCACCCCTGCGGAGGAGAGTATCATGGGGAGCATTGCAGGAATGGTGGTATCATCGCAGACGGCTACCGCCATATCGTGCCAGGCTATGCCCTGCTTATGCCATTCTATCAGTGTCTGGGCGGTGTGAAGGCACTCCGCTGTGGTGTTGGGAGCATAGTAGACACTGACCCCGGACAGGTCGGGAACCTCCTTCTCCATGTCACCCAAGGCATAGATATTCCTTTCGATGTAGGCGACACCTGCATTCACACCCTGCTGCGGCGCACGGAAGCTCTCCGTCTGCACAGGGATCGGCGGATCCTGCTTTGCCATTCTCCTTGCAAAGCGGTCAACGGAGTTTGCCGCCTGTTCAAAGATATGGTCGTCAGCCCCGCCTGTCCTGCTGATAAGCCCCACAGTCACGGAGTTTACAAGGGGGTAGGCGGTGGTGATGAGCTGTGTAAGGCTCATGTTGATGTAATCAAAGCCGTATATTATAAGATCCATGCCCTGGAAGATATTGCTGCTTTCAAGGCGTTCAAGGGCGATGAGCCACTCCGAGTCCTTATCCGCATAGCCCATGTCCAGCACATTGCGGTATTCTCTCCACAAAAGGGCGATGTCATGGCATTTGTACACAGTGCTCTGCTTCATGCCTGCGGCGGCTTCTTCAAGGGTGTCACAGTCAAATCCGCCGTCGGTCAGGTCATCTATCTGGGAGGCGAGCTTTTCCGCCATGCTTATCTGATCCACATTCTCCTTGTAGAAGAGGAGCTTGCCCTTGTTTTTCAGCAGCAGCAGGCTCAGTATCATGTGCCGTCCGTCGGAGGATATGACCTTCTTGTCGGGAAAGCCCGCCCTCTCCTTTATCTCACGGATAAGGGACTTCTGGGAAAACACCTGTGTACCGATAAAGCCCCTCTCCTCCGATGCCTGCACCAGAGCCTGCTCCGTAGTCAGGGTAAAGCTCTCCGGCACAAGGATGAGTGGGCTTTCGGCTTTGCTCACAGCATCCACCATGCCCGGTATAAGTGAAGGGGCACGGCATACGCTTATCTTTATGGCTCCGTTCATATGATACTCCTTGTAAGCAGTGGGATCACAGTTTATTCCATGGTGCCATTATACCACTTTTATGCGGGGATTGCAAGTGAAATATGCAAAGCACCCCATGTTCCTTGACATTTTCGCCTGAAAATGGTATACTGGTTGCACTGACATCAACAGGATGTGTTTGATACTCGTTATCATAAGGATCGCCTTGAAAGGAAATACTATGTTTTCCATAAGAAGAATGAGCTGCAAGTGCAGACATGACGGGAGCTTCATATTCAATCACCCGGAGGGTCTGGATCACTATCTGATGCTCTATATCAGCACCGCCGCCCGCTTTAATATCTACACCGACCCACGCACCACTGCCCCGGGGACATTCATCCTCTACTCGCCGGGCGCCCCTGTGTGCTACGGTGCCTCCGGGAATGAATATATAAACGACTGGGTGTCATTTGAAACAAATGAGCTGATAGCCCCCCCGGGGATATTCAACATCCCGCTGGAAATAGGCGATTCCATTGATGCGGGAATGTATTTCAAGCTGCTGGGGGACTGCTATTTCCGGGGCGGGGATCCCATGACACAGAAGATGATAATCGACACCCTTATCAGCGACATCTCATGGGTATACTTTGAACGCACCAAGGGCATACCCCATTTCCGGCAGCTGCTTGAGCTGAGAGGCAGCATCTACGCTGAGCCCCAGAGGGACTGGTCGGTGGAAGAAATGGCAAAGATAGCCTGTGTCAGCGAATCCTATCTCTATACACTGTACAAGAGCGCATTCGGTGTAACCTGCAATGCGGATCTCATCAACAGCCGCACGGAACAGGCAAAGCACTACCTTGAATACACGGACATGGGCATAGAAGAGATAGCCTACGAATGCGGATACAAAAACCCCGTGCACTTCTCCCGCCAGTTCAAGCAGATGACAGGGCTCTCCCCCAAACAGTGGAGGGAAAAGAACAATATGATGTAATGCATGAAGGGCGGTTCAGATGCACAGATCAGTCTGCTGTCCTTCATGCGCTATCGGGAGCACGGCATATTGTGGATATTGCACATCACACCCGCCATATGAAGTTATTGATTTGACATATAATACAAATCTGTAGTTTTTCTTGTTTTCCTATTGACATAGTAGGATTTATCTGTTATAATCATATCATTCCGATAGGAAATGAGGGACAACAAATGACCCGTATATTCAACAGACTCCTTCGTATGAACTTTCGCTGCGGGCGAATGTCACGATGTATGTAGTACAGCACTGAGAATACAGTGCCTGAAACAGACCGCCTCACAAGGCGCATTTCATCAACATACATTACATATAAAGGAGAAACAGCTATGAGCAACTACAGATTTGAGACCCTGCAGCTTCATGTAGGTCAGGAAAGCCCCGATCCCGCCACCGATTCAAGAGCGGTGCCCATATATCAGACAACTTCCTACGTGTTCCACAACAGCGAGCACGCCGCAGCACGCTTCGGCCTTACGGATGCGGGCAACATCTACGGCAGGCTCACCAACTCCACACAGGACGTGCTTGAAAAGCGTGTTGCAGCCCTTGAAGGCGGTGTTGCAGCCCTTGCACTTGCATCAGGTGCAGCTGCCATCACCTACACCATTGAGGCTCTTGCCCGTCAGGGTGAGCACATCGTGGCACAGCAGACCATATACGGCGGCAGCTACAACCTTCTTGCACACACCCTTCCCCAGTACGGCATCGAGACCACATTCGTCGACATACACGACCTTGACGCTGTGAAGAATGCCATCCGCCCCGAGACAAAGGCTCTCTACATCGAGACCCTTGGCAACCCCAACAGCGACATCCCCGATATAGAGGCACTTGCACAACTTGCCCATTCCCACGGCATTCCCCTTGTGATAGACAACACCTTCGGCACCCCCTACCTCATCAGACCCATTGAATACGGTGCTGATATCGTGGTACACTCTGCCACAAAGTTTTTGGGCGGCCACGGCACCACTCTTGGCGGTGTCATCGTGGACTCCGGCAAGTTCCAGTGGACTCCCGAGAGATACCCCAACATAGCAGCCCCCAACCCCAGCTATCACGGTGTTTCCTTTACCGCAGCCGCAGACCCTGCCGCATTCGTGACATATATCCGTGCGATCCTGCTGCGTGACACGGGCGCTACCATATCCCCCTTCAATGCCTTCCTGCTGCTGCAGGGCGTGGAGACCCTCTCCCTGCGCCTTGACCGCCATGCAGAGAATACCGCAAAGGTAGTGGATTTCCTTTCAAAACATCCCCTTGTGGAGAAGGTAAATCACCCCTCTCTCCCGGATCATCCCCAGCACGCCCTGTACGAAAAGTACTTCAAGGGCAAAGGCGGCTCCATCTTCACCTTTGACATCAAGGGCGGCAGAGAAGAGGCATGGAAGTTCATAGATGCCCTTGAGATATTCTCTCTCCTTGCAAATGTAGCGGATGTGAAGTCCCTTGTGATACACCCCGCATCCACCACTCACTCACAGCTGAATGACCAGGAGCTGGCTGAGCAGGACATACATCAGAACACCATCCGCCTTTCCATTGGCACAGAACACATAGACGATATAATCGCAGACCTTGAAAAGGGTTTTGCAGCCGTAAAGTAACACACATCCTGCGGCAGCCGCAGAAATGAAAGGAGCTTTAATATGTCAAACATCTACAAAGGAACCCTGGGACTCATAGGAAACACACCCCTTGTGGAGCTTGTAAACACTGAAAAGGAGCTGGAGCTTTCCGCTACACTGCTTGCAAAGCTCGAATACTTCAACCCCGCCGGCAGTGTAAAGGACAGGATCGCCAAGGCTATGATCGAGGATGCTGAGGAGAGAGGTCTTCTGAAGGAGGGCTCTGTCATAATCGAGCCTACCTCCGGCAACACCGGCATAGGCCTTGCCTCCATAGCCGCTGCCAAGGGCTACCGCATCATCATCACCATGCCTGAGACCATGAGCGTGGAGCGCAGGAACATACTCAAGGCATACGGTGCGGAGCTTGTTCTTACAGACGGCTCCAAGGGCATGAAGGGTGCCATTGAAAAGGCAGATGAGCTTGCAAAGGAGATAGAGGGCAGCTTTATCCCCGGTCAGTTCATCAACCCAGCTAACCCCGCAATACATAAGGCAACAACAGGTCCTGAGATCTGGAACGACACCGACGGCAAAGTGGACATCTTCGTTGCAGGCGTAGGCACAGGCGGCACCCTCACAGGTGTAGGCGAATACCTGAAGGAAAAGAACCCCGATGTTAAGATAGTGGCTGTGGAGCCCTCCAACTCCCCTGTGCTCTCCAAGGGCACATCAGGCCCCCACAAGATCCAGGGCATAGGCGCAGGCTTTGTGCCCAAGGTGCTCAACACCGGCATATATGACGAGATCATCACCGTTTCAAACGAGGATGCCTTTGAGCGTGCAAAGCTGCTGCTGAGAAAGGAAGGCATTTCCGTGGGCATATCCTCCGGTGCGGCTCTCCATGCGGCTGCTGAGCTGGCAAAGCGCCCTGAGAACAAGGGCAAGGTAATAGTAGCCCTTCTCCCCGACAGCGGCGACAGATACTACTCCACTCCCCTTTTCACCGACTAAGGGCACAGCACAGACCATTCAGGAGGACATGGGATGAAGATATCCACAAAGGGAAGATATGCGCTCAGGTTCATGGTAGACCTTGCGACGTGTCCTCCCGGGCAGAAGGTATCCCTTAAGGACATTGCGTCACGGCAGGAGATAAGCATAAAGTATCTGGAGCAGATAGTCTCCGTGCTTACCAAGGCAGGGTATGTGACCAGCGTCCGGGGCAACAACGGCGGCTACACCCTTGCCCGCCCCCCGAAGGAATACACCGTGGGCATGATCCTGCGCCTGACTGAGGGGAGCCTTGCACCTGTCTCCTGCCTGGAGGGGGATGTGAACACCTGCCCCAGGGCTGAGACCTGTATCACCCTTGAGGTGTGGGAGAAGCTGAATGATGCCATCTCCGGCGTGGTAGACAATATCACCCTTGCGGATCTTGCAGAAAAGAACGAAGACAGCACGGATGCACTGATGTTCTGCATATGATGCACCACCCGTTCCTTTATGGAGCGGGCGTTTTTTTTGCCCTATGAATGTAGAAAAATTGTTAACTTTGCAAAAAACCCTTGTTAAAATCATATAAATATAGTATAATGTAACTATCCACAGCTTCATATGAGGTGAGATCTATGGCAAAATTCGATCAGGGCATGGAGAGCATGGCAGATACCTATACCTTTGAGACTGCCTCCCTTCTTGAACAGCTTGACGGCATACTCATGCAGACAGAGAACGAAAATGAATTCGGCGAGGACGAGATAAACGAGATATTCCGCATAATGCACACCATCAAGGGCTCCTCCGCCATGATGGGGCTTGACAATATGTCACACCTTGCCCATGCAGTAGAGGATATGTTCTACATCATCCGTGAGGACAAGCCCGTCATCAAGGACAAGCGGGAGCTTTTCGACATTGTGTTCAATGCATCGGATCTGCTCAAAGCCGAGCTTGACACCATAAGCGATGACACCCCTCCCACGGATATGACCTCCGCCATAGACAGGATAGAACGCTATGCCGCCGCCTTAAAGGGCGTGCAGAAGACGGCATCGGCACGGACGGAGCTTCCCCTTTCCGGGGAATTTGACCCCCAGGGCATGATAGAGGTACCGGATGATTCAGCCGACAGCGGCAGGATGACTGTCCGTGTCCGCTTTGAGGAGGGCACGGCTATGCCCACTCTGCGGGCTATGCTGGTGGTGCGCAATCTGGAGACACAGGTGACTAACATCACCACAGAGCCCTCCGACATCACCAATGACCCGGATGCAGAGGAGATACTCCTTTCAGAGGGACTTCTCATTGAATTTGACACCCCTGAGAACAAAACTGCAGTACTCAACGGCATAAAGGATAATATAAGCGTTGCCTCCGCTGCGGTGGTGGCAAAGGTAAAGAGCGTTCCCGCAAATACACTCACCACCATAAAGGTCACCTTTGAGCCTGACTGCCGCATGGAGAACCTGCGGGCATTGATGGTGGTGAACAACATCCGTGAATACTGCGAGATACTGGCTTATGAGCCCTCCGATATAGAGGACAACAGCCAAAGTGCCGCCCTTATTGCTGAGGACGGGTTCATAGTACATTTCAAGGCACGGGACTGCACCGATGACGACATACTTCGCACCATAGGTGAGACACCCTCCGTAAAGAGCGTTGACACTATCTACTCCCCTGCCTCTGCCGCTGCTGCCGCAGATGATGCAGGCAGTGCCAAGGAGCTTACACCTGCCCAGGCAAATGCTGCCGTAAAGCAGCAGTCCCATTCGGAGAAGAAGTCAAGCTCCCTCATCTCCGTGAAGCTGTCCAAGCTGGATGAGCTTTTAAACATGGTGGGCGAGATAGTCATAGCCGAGGCTATGGTCACTGCTAACCCCGACCTGAAGGGGCTGCGGCTGGACAACTTCCAGAAGGCAGCAAGACAGCTGAGAAAGCTCAATTCCGAGATGCAGGACATAGTCATGAGCATCCGCATGGTGCCCATATCCGGTGCATTCAGCAAGATGACACGCATCGTCCGTGATATGCGGGTGAAGCTGGGGAAGAATGCAGAGCTGGTACTTGAGGGCGAGGACACGGAGGTGGACAAGTCCATCATAGACAACTTAGGTGATCCCCTTATGCACATGGTGAGAAACTCCATGGATCACGGCATAGAGGACACGGAGGAGGAGCGCATCGCCGCAGGCAAGCCCGCTGTTGGCACCATAAAGCTCTCCGCCTACTCATCCTCCGGTGAGGTGGTCATCGTGGTGTCCGATGACGGAAAGGGAATGGATCCCCAGAAGCTCCTTGACAAGGCGGAGAAAAACGGCATACTCACAAAGCCCCGCTCCGAATACACCGACAAGGAGGCATACAACCTCATTATGCTCCCGGGCTTTTCCACCAACGAGACGGTGACGGAGTTCTCCGGCCGTGGAGTGGGCATGGACGTGGTAAAGCAGAACATAGAGAAGATGGGGGGCACGGTGTCCATAGACTCCCAGCTCGGCAGGGGCACCAGCTTCACGGTGAAGATACCCTTGTCCCTGTCCATCGTGGAGGGCATGGAGGTATCCGTGGGCAGATCCATATTCACCATTCCAATACCCTACATAACAGAGTCCTTCAAGCTGCAGCCCAGGCAGCTCCTAACCGATACCGACGGCCGTGAGATGGTCATGGTCAGGGGCGAGTGCTATCCCCTTGTGCGCCTTAACGAGTTCTACGAGCTGAAGGACGAGTGCTGCGGCATATTCGACGGCATAATCATCCTTGTGGAGACAGACGGCAAGAAGGCGTGCCTGCTGGCGGATGAGCTCATAGGCGAGCAGCAGGTGGTAATAAAGCCCTTCTCGCCGCTGCTGGCAGGGTTCGGGCTGAAGCAGTACGGGATGTCGGGCTGTTCCATTCTGGGTGACGGCTCCATCACTATCATACTTGACGTGGCAAATATCATTTCGGAGATATAGAGGCTTTAGCAGGTGATAACATGGATGCATTTGAAGAAGAGATATACGAGGATATAGCCGTTGCAGGCGGCAAGGTGCTGCTTTTTACCATTGATGACGTTGTCTACGGCATAGAGATACGCTACGTGGACGAGATCATCGGCATAGAGCAGATAACGGTAGTGCCCAAGATGCCCGCCTACATAAAGGGCGTTATCAACATAAGAGGGCAGGTAGTGCCCATAATCAGTGTCAGGACACGCTTCGGCAAGGAAGAGATACCCTACGACGAGCGCACCTGCATAGTGGTCTTGGAGCTTGACGACGGCAACAGGGCGGGCATAATCGTTGACCGTGTCCGTGAGGTGCTCACCGTGTCCGCAGCAAGTGTAACGGAGACACCGGATGTGAAGAGCGTCAATGCCGACCGCTACATCAAGCACATCATCGAGGACAGGGACGGCATAAAGCTGCTGCTTGACTGCAACAGGCTGTGTACTGAAAGGTAGGCGGTGATAATGTGCCAAAGCTTGAGGACAGGGATTTTGGGCGGCTGGTAGAATTTATCAGGAACGGCTACGGCATAAACCTTGATAAGAAGCGGATGCTGGTGGAGGGCAGGCTTTCATCGGAGCTGAGGAAAAAGGGCTACGAGGATTTTTCCTCCTACATTGACGATGCCCTTGCGGATCCCACGGGGCGGGAAACTGCCCGCATGGTCAACCGCCTTACCACCAACCACACCTTCTTTATGAGGGAGCCGGAGCACTTTGCGTTTATGAAGAACGTATTTCTGCCGGAGGTAGAGGAAAACGTCACCGACAGGGATCTGCGCATATGGAGCGCAGGCTGCTCCACAGGTCAGGAGCCATATACTATGGCTATGGTCATAGATGACTACTTCGGGGCCAAAAAGCACGCCTGGGATGCTACCATCCTTGCCACGGACATCGACACGGACTGCCTCACCGCCGCAAGAGAGGGCATATATGAGGCGCAGTCCCTTGAAAATCTTTCGGCGGAGTGGATAGACAGGTACTTCTGCCGTGTGGACGAGGAGCACTGGCGCATATGCGACAGGATACGCTCACAGGTGGTGTTCAGGCGGTTCAATCTCATGGATGAGATCGAGTACAAGAAGCCCTTTGACCTTATCTCATGCCGCAATGTGATGATCTATTTCGACAGTGATACAAAAAATGCTCTTGTGTCACGGTTTTACAGCTGTACAAAAGAGGGCGGCTATCTGTTCACAGGCCATGCGGAGAACGTCACATCCATGACGGGCTACCGCTATGTTCAGCCTGCGGTATTTGTCAGATAGCCCTCTGACGACCTTTGGAGGAGGATTCTGCCATGCTCAATATTCTTGCAGTGACCTCCTCGGGCAGGCTCATCGAACAGATCATGATGCTCGAAAAGGACAACCCCTACTTCTTCCACGATGTGCCGAACACGGAGCAGGGGCTGGGGTTCATCACCAGAAGGACACCTGCCGCCTGTATCATAGATGACACGGCAATTCGCACGGGCATAAGCTCGGCGGAGTTTCTGGCGGCTCTGGAGCTGCTGCGGGTGCCCGCCCTGCTTGTGGGTACATCCCTCATGTCAAGGACTGCCGCCGCTGCCAACGGATTTGATGCATACATCACCTTCGGCTTCCCCGATGACAAAGAGTTCCCCGCTGCCCTTAACGAACAGCTTAAAAGGCTGATAGTCCCTTACTGCACCGGAACTGCCGCCGACATTCCCGTGTACTCACAGGGGGGCGTGGAGGTCATCGCCATAGGCGCCTCCACAGGGGGCACAGATGCCATAGAGGCTGTTTTGCAGGCTCTTGACGAAAGCTGTCCCCCAGTTATCATCACACAGCATATGCCCCCGGGCTTTACCTCCATGTACGCAAAAAGGCTGGACAAGACCACTCCCCTCCGTGTGAGCGAGGCCTCAGACGGAATGTATATCGGCAGAGGACAGGCTGTGGTCGCCATGGGGGGCAGGCACATGGAGCTTCACAGGGACAGGGAGGGCTACTACGTCACAAGCCGCAGCGGCTGCAAGGTAAGCGGCCACTGCCCCTCGGTGGATGTGATGTTCCAGAGTGCCGCCCTGTGCGCAGGAAGTCACGCTGCGGGGGTGCTGCTCACGGGAATGGGCTATGACGGCGCCCACGGTATGCTGATGATGAAAAAGCGGGGAGCCTACACCATATGCCAGGACAAGGAAACATCCGCCGTGTTCGGTATGCCCATGGAAGCACAGAGGATAGGGGCTGCCTGTGATGTATTCCCCCTTGACGGCATAGGGGCTGCATTGCGGCAGAGGATGAGAGGAGATGTATTCTGATGGATGAGAAGGAGTATCTTTCTTTTGAGATTGAAGAGCAGAAATACGCCCTGGGCATAGACCGTGTCCGTGAGATAATCAACAGCGGGAATGACATCATCCCCGTGGCAGGGGCGGACAAGTCCACCCTCGGCATCATTCATCTCCGTGACGAGGTGATACCGGTGCTCGACCTGCGGGAGCGGTTCGGCCTTTCCCCCTTCAAGGAGCGCCCCACTGTAATTCTTGTGGAATACGAAGACGGCGCCATCGGCTTTGCCGCCGACAGGGTAAGCAGCGTGGAGAGCGCCTCCCCGGAGCTGATACGAAAGGCACCTGCCATCATCAACCCCAAAGGATACATTGCAGGGGTAGCCAAGTGCTGCGGACAGATAGTATTCATCCTCGACCCGGATGCCCTGCGGGAGGATTTCAAGGTAAACTAACCTCCGCCCTCTGACAACATCAAAAGCAGCTTTACCGTTGGTAAAGCCATCGGCTTTGCAGCAGACAGGGTAGCAAGAGCACCTCCCCGGAGCTGATACGAAAGGCACCTGCCATCATCAACCCCAAAGGGTACATCGCAGGGGTGGCGTTGCTGCAGGACAGATTGTCTTCATCCTCGACCCGGATGCCCTGCGGGAGGATTTCAAGGTGGAGTGAGCACTGCCCAGCTTTACCGCAGGTAAAGCTATCGGCTTTGCAGCAGACAGAGCAGCAGGAGCACCTCTCCGGAGCTGATACGAAAGGCACCTGCCATCATCAACCCCAAAGGATACATAGCAGGGGTGGCGTTGCTGCAGGGCAGATTGTCTTCATCCTCGACCCGGATGCCATGAGAGAGGACTTCAAGGTGGAGTGAGCACTGACATCTCCCACCACTAATGGCTCTGTTTGAGAGATAATGCACCCCTCTGAGGTTAGCTCGGTACTCATATAGAAGTTTTTCGCCCCGAAGCATTTAAAATTACTCCGGGGCTTTTTTGTATGCTCATTAAGATAGATCGGGATTTCATTACATATATGTTTTGAAATCAATATACCGGGTAAGATAATTCTCGGTCTTATCAAGAAATGCACCGATCGCCTTTTGGTCTGACCCCAGTTCCTTTAAGTGAATGAGCTTGTTATACCAAAGCGGCTTTAAGCACCTGTAGATCATCAAAGCCGATACCTTTTCCCGATCCGAGAAATGATAATGCTCCCTTGAGACCTTTAGCATCTCACATATCATACCGATCTCTTTTTCAAAATCGGTATCAAAGTTCTCACGCATAAGATAATTCAGAAAGACATCTTTTCCGCACAGGTTAAAATCGCAGACTCCGACAAATCTGCCGTCTTTATCAATTAGAAGATTGCTTGGATTAAGGTCTGCCTGAAAAACTGATGTTGGCAGTTCATGATATACGCTCTCCAGCTTGCTTCGGTTTTCTGTCCACAGTTTCCATATTCTTTGCACCTGATCTGCAAACATACAGGGAAGCGTTTCGGCATACTGCTTCCAGTTCAGGGCATTTTCAAGTACCTCATCTGTTTTATCGCTTGGGCAGAAGGTATCAAACAAGCAGTAACCGGAAGGTATATCGGTATGATCAAGATGTAATGAAGCGATCTTCGCAGTCATTTTCCAGATATCCGGTATGCACCGGTCGTATACGGCACGGTCATAGCTGTCTTCGTTATCGGTTCTGTCCTCTATGGGAGAAAAAAGTGAGTATTCCTCAGCATAGGCCGTACAGTTGTGTCCTTTATACGAAACGATCGGAAAGCCGCCGTTTTTATCGCATATGATCTTTGGGCAGTAATAACCGAGGGCAAGGTATTCTTCGATCGTTTTTTGCCACATTCCGATCCTCTCCGGATCGGTAAAATCATTATCCGATAGCTTTATAACAGCTTTTACGCCAGTTTCGGTCCCGATCAGAAGAGTTTCACGGAAGTCGTCTTCTCCTCTGCTTGTATTGATCGTATGTACTGAAACGGGAGTTCCGTCAAAGAACGCTCTGAATATTTTTATCGTATTGCTGTCGGGTCTGTTCATTATCTCCATTATACATCACCAAAGAAATTCATGTTTATATTGGTCTCAATTATAGCATAGGAGCTCTGCGCTGTCAATAGAAACGCCATAGTACTTCTGACCGTAAATAAGAAATACTATGGCTCAAATGATCTATATCATTATCGCACTTTCCCCCTCAGAGGGCTTTTTTCTTAAATGTCGCCCGCAAAACGACCACAAACCCGCCTCCCTGTGTTATTATAGTATCACAGTAAGAAACACACACCACACAAGGAGGTACATTATGAAAAACAACATTACCGAGATAGTATTCCTGCTGGACAGGAGCGGTTCCATGGGCGGACTGGAAAAGGACACCATAGGGGGCTTTAACTCCCTTATCGAAAAGCAGAAGAAGGAGAAGGGAGACTGCTATGTTTCCGTGGTGCTTTTCGACCATGAGACAAAAGTGCTTTACGACAGGGTGCCCCTTGAAGCTGTGCGCCCCATGACCGATGAGGACTACTCCGTGCGGGGCTCCACCGCCCTCATAGATGCCCTTGGGGGAGCCATCCACCACATAGGGAATATCCACAAGTACGCCCGCAGGGAGGATGTTCCCGAAAGGACAATGTTTGTCATCACCACCGACGGAATGGAGAACGCAAGCCACATCTACACCTCCGACAAGGTGAAGAAAATGGTGGAGAAGAAGCGGGAGAAGAAGGGCTGGGAATTCCTCTTCATAGGTGCCAACATTGATGCAGTGGAGACTGCAAAGTCCTACGGCATGGATGAAAAACTGGCAGTGGGCTACCACTCCGATGCAATTGGCACAAAGGCGCTCTTTGCCTCAGTCGGCCGTGCTGTGGCGTGCAGCAGGAAGAACATGAAGATAGCCGGCGATTGGTGTGCGGAGATAACTGCTGACAATGCATCCAGATAGTTTGATCTCCGTCTCCGCCGGAGATAGCTGCTGACAATGCATCAAGATAGCCTGATCTCCGTCTTACGCCGGAGATAACCAACCACAACACTTCAAGATAGCCCTATACCAACAGCAAAGCAGTCTGCACACACCGTACAGACTGCTTTGTTCATCTTTATTCTCGTTTTCCGCTTTTTTGTGAAAGCTATGAGAGCTTGTCTATCCAGCCGCTGTAGCCGTCGGCATACTGGTCGTCCGTAATGGAGGTATATCTGCTCTGGTCGCCCATGTCGTCAAGGAAGCCGTCATATGCCCTGTATATCTTCCCTGTCTCGTTGTCATAGACACGCTCATATTCCCCTATCATATCCGACCGCTTTTCCTGTATGATGGTATCGGACCTGTCTCTTTCCTCAAAGGCCTCCATTACAGGGTCTCTGCCGTCTGTGGACTGCCTTGCGATGTTGAGCCACTCATCCCCGAAATACTGGGTATAGGTAAAGGAGCCTGCCACGGTGCTGAGCACATCAGCCCAGTTCACCAGTTCACCCTCTGGCGCCCACTTTGCCAGGATACAGTCTATCTCCCAGGGGTTGTTGTCATATCCCCGTATCACGATAGGATCGGTGTACACCACTATTGCGGAAAAACCCCCCTCGGCATCCACACCGTCCTGACGAAAATAGGCAAAAAGGGAGCGGTAGTCATTTATGTAGGCTGAGGGACGTGCCTCCTGAAGCTGCGAAAGATCCCCCGGCACTACCGAAGATACTATATTGAAATAATCTGTGGTAGGCTCGTAGTTCTTTTTGAAAAACTCCTCCACTGTACCGTCGGTCATGGTAAAGGCAGTGGTCTGGGCGGTCATGGCATTGGGATCCTTTGCGGCATAGCCGTGGGCGATGTTCTGGATGCCCACATAGTCATACCTTGACTGTGCTGTCCACATAAGGTTCTCGGAATTGCCGTCCCAGGTGACCTCCCAGCCCTCGGGCACCTTCAACGTAAAGTAGGGACATTCAAATGTGGTCCAGTTTACCTGCGTCCACTTTGCCTCCCTGAGCTGATACCCTGAGCCTGGAGAAAAACCGCTGTCATTTCCCTTGGGTGCTGCCTGTGTGCCGTCATCCCATTCGGCAGATCCCTCCAACTCATCGCTGTAATCGCCGTGATCCACAAGATCGCCTAAATCATCGCCGCCTAAGTATTCCACATTCCCCTCATTGTCCGTGAGCCACACATTGCCGTCGTTGTCTATGTACCACATCCCGTCCTCGTCGTATGTCCAGGCACCGCTGTCATCATAGTACCACAGCCCTCCGTCCTCATCATATGCAGTTTCTGTCGCACCCGCTGTTTCGGGCATAGCAGACACTTCCTCAATGAAAGCGGAAGCCGTTTCGGAAGCGGTCGTTCCCGGTGAGATCTCCGCAGCGGTCTGGACAGGAGCATCCTCCTCCTCCCTTTGCAGAGAGCAGCCGCACATAAGCATGAATGCAAGCAGCATCGGGGTCATTCTGAAGTTCTTCATACTGTCACCTCCGTAGTATCCACTTTGCAAAGTATTCTTTGTTTCAAAGCGGAGCTGTTCGCCCTTTTCTCACTTAAACAGCAGGCTCCTCCTCTTCCGTCAGAGCCTCATCCGTACCCTCCGCTGCGGGGAGCTGCTCATCTAAGCCTCCTGCGCTGTGAAAGTATATCCGCACCTCGGTATACCCTGTCTCCTCGGACAGCCAGCTCTGCATTATCCGCAGCTCCTCCGGTGTTATGTCCCGCAGCAGCCTTGCTGTTAGCACCGCCGTATCTCCGTCCTCGCCGGTGGTGGTGCCGCAGTACACATCATCAATGCTGTCGAATATTTCCTGCGCCTTCTGCGCTATGCCTTTAAAATCGGGGATGGAAGCCTTCTCCGTCTCATATGCCGCAAGCTCTGCCTTCAAGCCGCTTATCTCGGCATCCCTTTCCTCTATGTCCGCATTCAGCTCATTGATAGTCGCCTGCTGTATGTAGGCATTGAGTCTTGTATCGTCCGCATTTGCCTCCGCCTCACCGAACAGAGTGTAGAACTCCTCCTCGGTGATGCCCTTTGAGGTAAGGCTCTGGGTAACACGCAGACTGTAATCGGAGAGATTGTAGTTGCCGAGGGATTCCTCCAGAAGTCTCAGAGTTTCATCGCTGAGGGATGCCCCCACAAGAGAAACGGATATCTCCTTTGATGCCTTGTCGTAGGAGCTTTTCACCACCTGTGTCTCCGGGAAGGCAAATTCCTTTGACACATATTCCTGCACATGGGCATCCGTAATGGAATCAGCCACGGTAGAACCGCCTATGTACACGCTGGGCGCCGCAACTATGACCACGATAAGGAATATGACCCTGTTCATCACACGCTGCTTCTTGGGATCCATGGCCTTATGGACAGGCACATTGAGTATCATCATCACTATCATGGAGGAAAGCCCTATGAACAGCATATTGATGATAAACAGGTAAAATCCGCCGGCAAAGAAGTTCCACTGCCTGTTGGCAATGCCATAGCCTGCGGTGCACAGAGGGGGCATAAGGGCTGTTGCAATGGCGACCCCCGGTATAACGTTGCTCTTCTTGTTCCGTGTGTTGCCGATAGCCCCTGCGATGCCGCCTGTGGTGGCAATGCCCACATCCCATATGGTGGGGCTTGTGCGGGCTATCATCTCCGACGTGGGTGTGGACAGTGGTGAGATGAAAAAGTACAGAGTTGCGGTCGCAAGAGCGATTATCACCTGTGTGGCAAAGCGCACAAAGGCACGGCGCAGCAGCTCCAAGTCCCTTACCGCAAGGGAATAGCCCATAGTCATGATACCACTCATCAGGGGGGACACCAGCATAGCACCTATGATAACAGCGGTGGAATTGACGTTGAGCCCTATGGATGCGATTATGGCGGACATCATCAGCACCCACATATTAGGCCCGTGGATAACAGTGTTCTCCTCCATCATGGCCTCGATCTCATCGTAGGTCATCATGTCGTCGTTGATGTTGAACACCGACCGGAAGTAGTCCCTTACAGGGTGCAGGGATCTTTTCTTTCTAAGCTCATTCAATACTGTTCCCTCTTTATGCCTTGAGCACCTTGACCTGATTGAGAAGCTCTCTTGACTGGCTCGTCAGCTCCTCGCAGGAGGCGGCTGTCTCCTCGGCGGTGGCAGAGTTCTGGGAGATGACTCCCGATATCCTGTCAAGAGCCACGTTCATGCTTTGTATCTGTGCGTTCTGCTCTGCGGACTCCGCCGAGATGGTGCCCACAAGAACAGATGTTTCCTTAGCCCTGCGGGTGATGTCGTCCATGGACTCAGCGGCGGCGGTGACAAGCCCTGAGCCGCTGCTTACAGCCTCTATGGTGGCAGATATGAGCTTTGTGGTCTCATTTGCGGCATCAGCCGTCTTGGAGGCAAGGTTCCTCACCTCATCCGCAACTACCGCAAAGCCCTTCCCCGCCTTGCCTGCCCTTGCCGCCTCAACTGCGGCATTGAGTGCCAGGATATTGGTCTGGAAGGCGATAGAGTCGATAGTCTGTATGATAACGCCTATCTGGGAGGAACGCTTGTTTATCTCATCCATTGCAAGGATAAGCTGCTTCATGGCGGCATTCTGCTTCTCAGCAGCCTCCTCCACGCCTGCGGAAAGCTCCCTTGCACGCTGTGCGCCTGCCGCATTTGCCTGAGCCTTGTCAAGTATGGTGCTTACAGTCACTGTCAAGTCATCTATGGCAGCCGCCTGTGTCACAGTGCCGCTTGCAAGCATCTGGGAGCCGGCGGACATCTGCTCGGAGCCTGCGAACACCTCTCCGGAGGAGCGGGATATGCCCTGCACTATGCCCGAAAGCCGCTGTCTGATAAGCTCAAAGGACTCCTGTATCCGTGAAAAGTCCCCCTTGTATTCAAGGGCGGGCTTTGCGGTGAAATCCCCTCTTGACATGGAATCGAGTATGGAGCTGATGTCCTTGATATACCCTGCAAGAGTGTGCTTTGTATCAGTGAGGGTGTTTACAAAGCTGCCCACCTCATTGTCGGGGAGCTTTCCCCCTACATCGACGGCGCTCAGGTCACCTGCACTCATCTCATCGGCGATCTTGCGTGCCTTGGAAAGGGGCGACAGGGCAACTCTGCGCATCATTACCATTACAAGGACATATGCAAGGGGTATCATCACCAGGGCGGTAAGGGCAGACACGATGATAAGGGCATTTCTCTCCTGTATGCTTGCTGCTGTGGACATAGCCGCCATGAGAAGTCCGGCAGGCTCACCGTTTATGTCCTTTACCAGCTTGTATTCCACAAGGTATTCCCTGCCGTTGATAAGCTGATCGCCGGAATATGCCCCCTCCTCCTGAATAGTCCGAAGGGTGGATTCTGTGGGGACAAAGGGTATCTTCTCCCCCTTGCTGTCAAATATGGTGGAGCTGACCATTGAAGCGGAAAGGACTGTGCCCTTCCTTGAATCCATATTTGAGGCGGAGAGTATGGCAATGTCGCAGCCCGTCTCCTTTTTCAGGGTGGCAAGGTTGGTCTCATCCGTAAGATCCTTGCCGATGACCACAGCCCCCACTACCTCGGAGGAGCCTGTCTTGTATATTACGGGCGCTATGTACACAGCGCTCAGCTTTACGTTCTCATCCACCAGATAGCCTGCGGTTATGGTGCGGTTCTCTATGGCGGGCTTGATGGCAGGGATGTCGTAGCTTGCCAGCTCGCAGTTCATGCTCGACCAGATCCTGTTGCCGTCCACATCGGTGTAGAAGCAGTAGAAATCGGAATTCTGGCTTGCCAGCAGATACTTTTCCGACAGGTCACCCACATACCCCTTGCGCACAGCAGAAGCCACCTTGCCGTCTGCCACCATGGTATCACGCATGACAGACAGGTTGCTTGCCTCATTGCGCTCATCCTCTTCAAGCACATTGAGAGCCACAGTAACGATACTGCGGAATGTACGGTTGTTCTGGGCAGAACTGTAAAACACCGAGAACGACACGGTTATTATCATTGTAAGGGCAATAATGGCGGCAACTATGATGCCCACATGCCTTTCCAGCTTAGTCATATCTTCCCCCGACAGCACTCATGCGTACACACCGCTGTAAACAGCGGCACGCCACGCTTACACTTTCTATGTCAATGTCCGCCCCGAAAGGGAACGGAACCCCAATCTACACTTATAATCATTATAGCACAATTTCCCCTGAACGTCAACCATTTATGCCAACAATTTTTACCGGTGGTTCCCAATAAAGAAAAGGCGCAGAGCCCGTACCCTTCGCCTGATGCATATGTTCTCCGGTTTTCAGTTGCAGTATAGCCTTGCAGCCCTTGCAATCACCGGATATTTGCTGTATAATAGGACTGTCCACAGGATGCGGAGCATGGACCTTATCAAAGGCAAAGCCGCATAACACCAAGCACAACTCATTAACGAAAGGAAATGCTATGAACAGATACGGATTTTACGGCAGTGAAGGCGCAGATGTGAAGGCAGTGAGCCGGGACTTCCCGGGGATAGAGACCCCCTGTGACCTGTATGATGCCCTGTGCGGCGTATGGTGCGCCGACACCTGCGCCCCGCGTATGCGGGACAGGTGGAGCGAAGGGAACAAAACTCTCGGTCAGTGCTCCATAACCGCCTTTCTTGCCCAGGATATCTTCGGGGGGAAGGTGTACGGCATCAGAAGGCCCGACGGGAATTATCACTGCTTCAATGTCGTGGGCGGCTGCACCTTTGACCTTACCAGTGAACAGTTCGGGGATGAGAGGCTTTGCTATGAAAACGCCCCGGAACAATTCAGGGAGGTGCATTTTGCCAAAGAAGAAAAGCGCCTGCGCTATGAGCATCTGAAACAGCTTCTTGAAGCTTGGCTGCAAGGCTCCGTAATCACCTGACCTGCAAGCCTTAAAAAAAACACAAAGCCCCGCCCTGAATGGCGGGGTCTTGTTTTGCATAGCCTGTCAATAGTTTTCCAGCACCTTGACCGCCTCGGTGATTATGCCGACTGCGGCGGAGATGTTGCGGCGCATCTCGGCGATGTTCTCATTGGAGCGGGACATCTCTATTGCCTGGGATACGGTCTCACGCCCTACCTCCTCCTGTGTGCGGTAGATGTCGTCAAGCTGTGCGGTGGCAAAGTCCTCGAAGTTCTTGTAGCAGTCCTTCAGATCCTTGATGGTGCTTGTGCGGATATCGTCGTAATTCTCAAGGGCACAGTCTATTATCTCGGTCTGCTTGTTCTTCTTCATTATATTGCGGAAGAAGGGCAGTGTAGTGGCGGGGAAGCCCACGTCACGGTCTGCTCCCTGGGATGCGGCCTGCTTTATCTTGTCAGCCACAAAGGAGTTCACATTCACCGCCTCAGAACAGGATATACGGGCAGAGGCAAGATCCTGTATGCCGAGCTTTCTGGAAAGCTGGGCACCCATGTCGTTGATTATGTCGTTGAGCTTCTGCTGGTGTATCTCAAGGCAGCGCCTGTAAGCCTCGCCCACCTTGTCCATAAGGTAGGAATAGAAGTGACGCTCAATGTCAGCCTCGTCTGCGGTGGCACGGCAGGCGACGATATCCTCACGCAACTTGGTGAAGAACTCGTACATCCAGTGCTCCGCCTCCTGCTGCATCTCCGTGATGGAAAGGAGTATCTTGGGCTTCTGTGCATCCAGGGCAGCCGCAAGGGTGGAACATTCATTCTCGAAGTCAGAGGACAGCTTGTCCAGCTTCTCCCTGTCCATCTTGATCATGTCGCCTATCATGTTGAGCCTGTTGAGGGTGTCGGACATCATTATCTTCAGCATGGAGAACACACGCTCCGTGCGTATGGTGTCCTTCTGGGTGATGACCTCCCTCTGCATGGCAAGCTCAAACTTTAAAAACTGCTCCTCGTAGTAGTCCTGGAAGCCCTTGATGTCGGGGCGGTTAAGACCTATCTTGCGGCGGTATTCATCTATGCCGCTGATGCCGAAGACCTCAGCTACCGGGATTATCTGGGCGCACTTCTCGGAAATGTGCTTTGTTATGCGCTCGATATCCTCCATAGTGTTCATGGCATCTATCATGTTGATAAGGACGAACACCTTGCTGAAATTCTGGGGGACTATGTTGGAGGCGATGAAATACTGCTCGCTCTCGGAGAAGGGCGACAGGGCGGATGCCACATATATGACCGCATCGGCCTTTATCAGGAAATCCTTCACCTGGTTGTCCAGGTCGTCAAGGTCGGAAAGACCCGGTGTGTCAACTATCTGTATCTCCTTTAGTATGGGGGCATCGCTGGTAACATCTATGTACTCCAGCTGATCCGGGAAGAAGTCCAGCAGATTCAGGAGCCGTTCTCTTGCAAGGTCGTCGGGGGTCAGGGTCACACGCTTGCCGTTTGCAAGCACCGCCTCCACCGTAGGCGCCTCCCCGTAGGAGAAACGGTTGATGGTGAATGTCTCCGGAGCCACGTTCACGGGGGCTGCGGATCTGCCCAGTATGGCATTGATTATAGTGGATTTGCCCCTCTTGAAGTCCCCTATCACCACCAGTGAAAAGGGCTCGTCCAGCTTCTTGCCGATGATGGTGTCCCATTTCTTCATCCTGGTGGTGTATTCATCACCAAGGGTGGCGCAAAGCTCCTTGTCGTCGAGGAGTTTTTTCATCTGTTCCCGGACAAAGGCTATGTCACGGGCTGCATTATCGTAATTTTCAGACATTTGCGGCACCTCCCCTCATATCGAATAGCCGCTGTCCGCATCAGCAATGATGTCGCATCTTATCTCAAGGGACTGCTTGTTGCTGATGTGGGTGGAGGGGCGTGGGATGTCAGGGCGCCAGAGATAGAGTATCTCGCAGTTGATGAACTCCATGCCTGCAATGACCCTGCGGGCATCCGGAGTGGTGTTCCCCAGCTTCAGCTCCCGCACAGGGGTGACGTGGAGGGTCTCGTAGCGGGTCAGTATCTCCTCTATGTCTATGTAGGGGTTGGGGTCGCCGTAGGAATCCGGGAGACCCATGCGCCTTACGGATGCGAACACCTCGGGGAAGGCGGTGGGATCGTCAAGGCAGATTATACCCGCCCTGTCGGCGGTTATATCACCTGCGATGAGCCACTTGTTGAGGGAGTAGGAAAGCTCTCTCATGCCCGTTCCCTTGTCGCTGCTGTCACCTGTCTCCCCCCTGCTGATGCCGGGGTAGGTGAAGGCGTAGTTGAATGCGGCGTGACGGTTCTGCAGACGGCCACACTCACAGCCTATGACATAGCACAGCTCATCGGAGGTAAAGCCCTCGGCTATATCCCCGGTCATAACGATGCAGCGTTCTATCCCCTCTCCGTCAAGGCTCATTATCTCAGGCACCTCCCCCGTCTTTCTCACGAATATGACGGGAAGGCCTATCTGCAAGCGCTCGCTGCACTTCTTTGCAGCCTCGTATGCCTTTGAATACTGCATGGAGCCCGCAGCATCAGAGGACTGGAATATCTTCTTGAAACGGTTGGGTATGTCATTTGTGACTATGGCCTTGTGAAGTCTTGACCAGCCTGCAAAGCCGCCTATCTTCTGCCTGATGGCAAAGTCGGCATCAAAGGCGTAGTCAAGGGTGCCCCCCACAACGTGCTCCTGATAGGAACGGGTGCGCTCCACAAGATAATCCGCAAATGATGTATTTATATCCAGCAAAGGATTGCTCTGTGACATTCTTACGCCTCCTCTGCTTCATCGGACAGGATCTCGGTGAGAGCCTGATGGAGGGTGTATGTCTCCGCCAGTATCCCGCCTACGTTCTCCGCAATGCCCTGAAGGCGTATCTTTTCGTTGTCGGACATTTCCTTCTTCTGCTGCTTTACTTCGTTGAGATTGTCAAGTGTCTTCTGTGTATCCTTGAGGATTATCTCCGTCTCCTGCTCGATCTGGTTCTTGAGCCCTGTGAAGGAGTTGAATACCTGCTGACGCACGGATTCGGTAAAGTCGGAGTTTATCTTCATCTCATGGAACTGCTTGGACACATTCTGCTTGAAATTAGACTTGAACTTCTCTATCCTCTCATCCACAAGGAACTTATCCACGGCAAACTTGCCCGCAAAGGTGCCTGCAAAGCCGGAAAAAGCCATAAGGCATATGCCTGCTGCGGAGAAGAACGCACCGCCCGCAAGCACGGACACCAGGAACAGGGATGCGGCAAACCATGTGGTAAGGCCTGTGACACCTCCTAAGAGCGCACCCTTGACACCTGCCTCCCTGAAGCCCACGAACAGACCGCCTATGCCTCCCGTACCTATGACAGAGCCGATGATGCTGTCTGTGATGCTGCTGGATCTCTCTCTGCGGGAAGGCTCCACGGAGAAAAGCTCCTGTATCTTGTTGAGGGATTCAAAGAACTCATCCTGGAAGGACTGGAGACGTATCGCCTCTTCCGAAAGGCCTATGTTGATGTCGTTCTGGATCTGCTCGCAGATTATCTGCGCCTTGTTCTCGATATTTTCCTTTATCTTCTGGGTGAGCTTTTCGTATACTATCTTCAGCTTCTCACGCTTTAGATCCTCAGCGGACATGGGGTACTCATCAATGACCTGCATAGCAGTCTCCTCGATCTTCACCCAGTATTCGTCAAGGATAGGCTGCAGCTGTTCAAACACCTTGTTTGCGGCGTTGTTTATGCGTACAAATTCCTCACGCTTCTTTGTACGTATATCCTCGATCTCCTCTATGGCAAGCTGATACTTGTCCATAAATTCGTCTGTCTCCATGATGAGTGCATTCTCATGGATAACGATGGAGTTTATTATCTCGGAGGCAGAGCTTATGATCTTGTTGGCAAGTATCTGCAGAGTGATGGAGCCTCTCTCCTTGGTGAGCATGGTCTCAAGCACGCTCTCGAACCTGGGGAAGTTTGACTCCTCCAGCAGGGCTGCGTCCCCTGATTCCTTTGCCATAAGGGCTTTCTTTGCGTATACGCCTATTACCTTGGGCTTTCCTATCTTGCGCTTGTATACCGCAAACTCACGGGAATTCTCACCCATGACCTTCTTTGCCTTGTCCATCACATAGCTGCCAATGCGCTTTTCAACGGTCTCAACTATCCTGTCCTCGTCCTCCTTTGAGAAGGTGCCGAAGCAGTTTACGGCAAAGATGATGCGCCCCAGGTCGGAGGTCAGCATCTTGTTCTCCAGAAATTCCTTCTCAAACTGGGAGAAGGGGGAGTTTGCGCTTATGACAAACACAGCCGCATCGATCTCAGGGAGGATGGACATGGTGACATTTGTCATCTGTTCGTCATCGTTGAGCCCCGGAGTGTCGATGATATCAACGTGATTGCGGCAGAAGTCCGTATCATAGTAGACAGTTGCCTCCTTGACGGTCTCCGCCTTTTTCTCCGATTCAAAGGACAGCTTGGTAACATAGTCCGCCAGGCGGTTTATGTCCACCTTTTCCTTCTCCCCGTTCTTGTATTCCACAACAACGTAAGGATCCTTGCTGTAGGTGACACGGTTGAGGGTGGCTGTTGCAGGGAGAACGTCCGCAGGCAGCACCTCCTGCCCCAAGATGGCATTGATGAGGGTGCTCTTGCCCCGCTTGAACTCGCCGACGATAGCCACCTCGAAGTGCTCGTCGGCAGTCTTGTCAATGACATCCCCCACGGACTTTGCCGTGTTCTCAAGGCCGAGGGATTCAGCATATTCCCGTATCTGCCCCAAGGTCTCTGTGAGATCGTTGACAGTCTCCCTGAACGAAGAATAGCTGGCGAAATCAAAGGTCTGTGTGTTTTCCATCATAAGCCTCCAATGGATAATGCACATATGAAGATACGCCTGTTTTCCACAGGTCTGTATCATAAAGCCATTCTGACATATTACAATATTCTTAAATATTATAACACATTTTTTTGAAAAATGTCAATAAATATGCATTCATAAATCAAACAAATTGCCCTCGGTTTTTTTGGGGATTTAGCATAATTTTCGGGCTTCATTTCCATTGCATTTGAACAAAACAGTTACAAACTGATTATTTTTTTACCGTTATTTAATATTTTCGGATCACATCAAGGAGGCAGTACATTATCCAAAAAAGCAGCCCCCGGACATAAGAAAGATACTTATATAGAAGTTTTAAGCCATAGTATTTCTGATGCAAAGTCAGAAGTACTATGGCGTTT
>DGXE01000009.1 GCA_002395525.1 Ruminococcus sp. UBA4240 | reverse complement strand
TTCTCTTTTGGAGCCACCGTATCTATCCGATACGATGCCCAAAGGAATCACTTCAAGGGTGCATCATATCTCTATGATGCTTGTCTTACATTGTTCAATTTTCAAGATCCGATGCGCTTTTCTTCAAAATGCTCGCCGTCCCGCTTTCGTTGGGCGACTTTGATATAATACCACATTTCAAAAATATTGTCAAGGACTTTTTTTAGATTTGGCGATATATCTAACAGAGGGGCGAATTTGCTCCCTTTGAGCATTCAAATTACACAATGGGCGCTGTGATACAGCGCTGCTGCAACGCCCTGAAGGCTTTTTTGAAAAAAGTCCCATTGCCTTTTACTTCCTTTTTATAAGTATCAGCGTTCCGGATGCTGCTGTCAGGGCAAGTGCCGCACCCCATGGTGTTTTGTCTCCTGTGGCAGGGTTGCCCTCCGGCTCCGTGCCGGGCTCTATGCCGGGCAGAACGGTGACATGGACTGTCACAGCCACAGGCTCCACCAGCTCGTTTGCATCGGCTGATATATTGATAGCGCCGCCGCTTGCTATGTCACGTTCCCACGCAAGCAGGGATATCTCCTTTTCAGCAGCTTCCCCTGTTTCAAGGACATCATCCGCATATATCTCCTGATCCTCAAAGTACAGCCTGAAGTCAGTGAGCGGATCACCGCTGTTTACGGCACTTATATCCACCTCTATCCTCTCGCCCACCTTTACGGAATCCGCCTTTGGTGTTACAGTGAGCTGGAGGTCGCCATTCTGAGCATATACATTCCCCGCCAGTGCGAATATCATCGCTGCCGCAGGTATCAAGGCCTTTATCTTCATATCTATCCATCCTTTTGGCATAAGCCCTTTCTATGAAAGTATTCTACCAGATAACAGGGCTGTTGTCAATGGTTCGTGTTTATCCTGCTTAAGAAAAGAAAGACCGGCTGCCGAAACAGCCGGTACTTTTATCTCTTGCAGTGTGTCATGCTGCCTGCTTTGCTTCATTTGAGGTGTAGCACTCCACCATTGCGGTAAGTATCTCGGGGTAGTATACCTTGAGATTTGTGCGGTCGATCATGCCGAAGTTCTCTTCGCCAACCTCCGTGCCGCCGTTATCCCACAAAAAGCAGGGGATGCCGAGAGAGGATGCCTTGCCTACATAGTCCTTTGCCCATGCCACACGGTCTTCAAGGTTGTCCTTGTTGGTTGCGCCAAATTCGCCTATTACCACTCCGTAGCCGTTTTTGATGAATTTCGTATTCAGTCCGTCCATGAAATTAAGCTCAAACAGCTTGTCATCTGACCAGTCCGAGTAACCGTCGGCCTTGCCTGCAAAGTCGTAGGGAGTGTAGGCGTGAACGGAGACCATGAGCTTGTTTGCGGGATCCTCGGGCATTACAAAGGCAGGGTTCGTGGCATTCTGGGGGGCTGCCGCATTTGAGGGCACCATAAGGTAGCGGGTGGGGTTGTTGCCGCCGCTGGCACGGACTGTATCAACAAATGCCTGATTGAGCCTGTTTATGACCTTGATGGAGGCAATGCCCTTTTCGTCGTCGTCCCTGAACCACCATTCAATTGATGTGCCCATAAGACGGGGCTCGTTCATGGATTCAAATATGAGGGAGTTGTCATAGTCCGCAA
This sequence comes from Ruminococcus sp. UBA4240, assembly GCA_002395525.1. Classification (GTDB taxonomy): domain Bacteria; phylum Bacillota; class Clostridia; order Oscillospirales; family Ruminococcaceae; genus Huintestinicola. Next base: position 6,293 of record DGXE01000009.1, on the reverse strand, counting down.
AGTTATCGGCTATCTGAGTCCACACAGCCTTGATATAGCGCTCGGACTCGTCTGCGTGCTCGTCACTGGGATAGTATTTGTCGCAGTCGTGATGAGAGTTGATTATAACGTAGAGACCGCTGTCCATGGCATAATCCACCACCTCGGTGACTCTTGCCATCCAGTCGGGGTCGATATTGTAGTCCGCATCCGTGTGCTGACCCCATGAAACGGGTATGCGCACAGAGGAAATGCCCTGAGACTTCAGATATTTAAACAGAGCCTTCTCTGCCTTGGGCTGACCCCATGAGGTCTCTGATGTGAGATCCTCCGCTCCTGTTGCGTCAAGGGTGTTGCCCAGGTTCCAGCCCAGCCCCAGGGATGCGGCAAATGCCACCGCATTGTCGGCAACGGGCAGGGGAGCGCTTTGTGTCTGCGCCTCCTGTGTGTTCTCAGTCTGTGCGGCAGCGGTCTGGGTATCTGCGGGTGCTGTTGCCCCGGCGCAGCCTGCAAGCATAGTGCCTGCAAGGGCAAGTGCTGTAAGCGACATTGTTATCCTTTTCATAGAGACCTCCTGTTGGCGGTGAAGATTCACTGCTGTTATGCGGTTTGCATAGGATATTGATTATTATATACTATCCGCTTGTAGCATATGTTAAAAATTATCGGTTAATATATTGTGAGTATTAAAATTATAGACCGCATAAATAACCGCCTGAAGGATAGTGCTTTATGGGACACAGACACCCCTGTATGTGGAAAATGTTTCGCTGTTCGGGAAAAGCCATATCACTTATCGGCGGATACTGTATGGCATATATCCACCATTTCCATATCATCTATGGATTTATCCATTGCAAGGATGTCAGCCACCGCATTTGCGGTGTCTATGGCGGTGAGACAGCATATGGAGCGCTCTACTGCCTTCCTGCGTATCTTCACGCTGTCACGCTGAGGTGTGCGCCCGTGGGAGGATGTGGATATCACATAGTCTATCTTCCCGCTGTCAAGGAGATCCATGATATTGGGTGCCGCTTCCGACACTCTGCGTACAGCTTCTGCTTCTATGCCGTTTCTTTTCAGATAGTCCGCCGTGCCCTGTGTGGCGTAGACTGTAAAGCCCAGCTCTGCAAACTTATGAGCCACATAGACTATCTCCCGCTTGTCCGTATCACGCACGGTTATGAGCACGCCGCCGTGGGAGCGCTTTTCAAGGTTGTAGCCTGCCCCCAGGAGCCCCTTGTATACCGCATCCTCAAAGCTTTTTGCAATGCCCAGCACCTCGCCTGTGGACTTCATTTCAGGGCCTAAGGCGGTATCCACGTCATGGAGCTTTTCAAAGCTGAAAACAGGCACCTTTACCGCAATGTAGTCAGCCTCTCTGTAAAGCCCGCTCCTGTAGCCCTGTTCCGCAAGGCTTTCACCCAGCATTATCCTTGTGGCGATATCCACCATGGGTACCCCCGTCACCTTTGATATGTAGGGCACTGTCCTTGAGGAGCGGGGGTTCACCTCTATCACATACACATCGTTGTCGTAGACCACATACTGTATATTCACAAGCCCCCGCACATCCAGCGCCCACGCCAGCTTTTTGGTATAGCCCACGATGGTGTCCCGCACCCTCTTTGAAAGTGTCATTGCAGGGTATACGGAAATGCTGTCGCCGCTGTGTATGCCCGCACGCTCGATATGCTCCATGATGCCGGGGATGAGCACGTCCTTTCCGTCGCAGATGGCATCCACTTCAACTTCCTTGCCGCACATATACTTGTCTATGAGCACAGGGTCGTCTATGCCGTGGGCAGTGATTATCTCCATGTATTCCTTTATGTCATCGTCGGAGTGGGCGATTATCATGTTCTGCCCGCCCAACACATAGGATGGACGCATAAGCACGGGATAGTGGAGGGAACGGGCGGCTGCAAGGGCTTCGGCGGTGTTCATGACCGTGTGTCCCGCAGGGCGGGGTATGCCGCACTTGTTCAGCAGCTCGTCAAAGCGCTCCCTGTCCTCTGCCGCATCTATGCTGTCCGCAGAGGTGCCCAGGATATTCACGCCCATATCCGAGAGAAAACGTGTCAGCTTTATGGCTGTCTGCCCGCCGAACTGCACCACTACTCCCCAGGGCTTTTCGGTCTCGATGAGGTTTTTCACATCCTCCGGGGTCAGGGGGTCAAAGTAGAGCCTGTCCCCTGTGTCGAAGTCGGTGGATACGGTCTCAGGGTTGTTGTTGCAGATCACAGCCTCATATCCCATTTCCTTGAGCGCCCACACACAGTGTACGGAGCAGTAGTCAAATTCTATGCCCTGTCCTATGCGGATAGGGCCGGAGCCGAATACCAGCACACGCTTTTTCCCGGTGTCGTGCTCGGCTATAAACTCCTTCGCTTCATTTTCCTCATCATAGGTGGAGTAGAAGTAGGGGGTCTCTGCGGCAAATTCTCCGGCGCAGGTATCCACCAGCTTGTACACGGCACTGCGGTGAATGGGACATTCCTTTCCGCTTATCTCCCTTATCACCTTGTCGGGGTAGCCGTAGGTCTTGGCATTCAGGTATTTCTCCTCTGTAAGCTCCCCCTCGGAAAGCTCCCTTTCAATGTCTGCAAGGTGGGCAAGCTTTGCCAGGAACCACCTGTCTATCTTGGTTATCTCGTGTATGGTGTCGATTGATACCCCACGCTTGATATTCTCGAATATGACAAATGAGCGGATGTCATCGGTGTTGTGGAGCATCTCGAAAACAGTTTTGTCATCAAGGTGGGCAAGCTTTGGCATATTCATTGAGGAAAGTCCCAGCTCCGCAGAGCGGACAGCCTTCATCAGCGCCTGCTCAAAGGAGGTGCCTATTGCCATGACCTCGCCTGTTGCCATCATCTGTGTGCCAAGGGTTCTCTTTGCGTAGACGAATTTGTCAAAGGGCCACTTGGGGAATTTTACCACCACATAGTCAAGGGCAGGCTCAAAGCAGGCATAGGTCTTTCCCGTGACAGCGTTCACTATCTCATCAAGGGTGTAGCCTATGGCTATCTTTGCGGCTATCTTTGCGATGGGGTAGCCCGTTGCCTTTGATGCAAGGGCGGAGGAGCGGGATACCCTCGGATTTACCTCTATCACAGCATACTCAAAGGAATCGGGCTTTAGTGCAAACTGGCAGTTGCAGCCCCCCTCCACTTTAAGCTCGTTTATTATGTCAAGGGCTGCTGTGCGAAGCATCTGATATTCCTTGTCCGCTAAGGTCACGGCAGGGGCTATTACGATAGAATCCCCGGTGTGTACTCCCACAGGGTCGAAATTCTCCATGGAGCAGACGGTTATCACATTGCCCTTGCGGTCACGTATCACCTCAAACTCTATTTCCTTCCAGCCGCTTATGCATTTTTCCACAAGTATCTGTGTGATAGGGGACAGCCGCAGCCCGTTTGTGGCAATATCCGCCAGCTCCTCCCTGTTCTGGGCTATGCCGCCCCCTGTGCCCCCCAGGGTGAATGCGGGGCGCACTATTACCGGGTAGCCTGTCTCACCGGCAAAATCAAGGGCATCCTCTACATTCTCCACTACCTTTGAGGGGATGACGGGCTGACCTATCTTCTCCATAGTGTCCTTGAATGCCTGTCTGTCCTCTGCCTTGTGGATGGTGAGAGGGTCTGCACCCAGGAGCCTTACCCCCATTCTGTCAAGAAAGCCCTCTGCGGCAAGCTGCATGGAGAGGGTAAGGCCTGTCTGTCCCCCGAGGGTGGACAGGAGGGAATCGGGCCGCTCCTTTTCGATTATCTTCTTTACCGTATCAAGGGTCAGGGGTTCTATGTAGACCTTGTCCGCCATAGCCTTGTCGGTCATGATGGTGGCAGGGTTCGAGTTTACCAGAACTACCTCCAGCCCTTCCTCCTTGAGTGCCCTGCACCCCTGAGTGCCTGCATAGTCAAATTCCGCAGCCTGACCTATGACGATAGGCCCGGAGCCTATGATCAGGACTTTCTTTATATCACTTGTCAAGGGCATTTTTTTCACTCCTCATCATGCCGATAAATTCATCAAAGAGATAGGACGTATCGTGGGGGCCGCCGCAGGCCTCCGGGTGGAACTGCACCGTAAAGCAGGGGAAGGTGCTGTAGCGTATGCCCTCACAGGTGCCGTCATTCACGTTTATGTGTGATACCACACCTGTATTCTGGGGGAGGCTGTCACCCTTCACCGCATACCCGTGATTCTGTGAGGTGACGAATACCCTGTCCATGAAAACATCCTTCACAGGCTGATTTGCCCCCCTGTGGCCGTACTTCATCTTTTCCGTCACAGCCCCCATTGCAAGGGCGGTGAGCTGATGACCCAGGCATATGCCGAATATGGGTATATCCATGGCGGAGAGCTTTTTTATCTCGGCTATTATGTCCGTGTTCACCGCCGGATCCCCGGGGCCGTTTGAAAGCATTATCCCGTCGGGGGAAAGCTCCCTTATCCTGTCAGCAGTGGTGTGAGCGGGTACCACGGTCACTGTGCAGCCCCGTTTCAGAAGCTCTCTGCGGATGTTGTGCTTGTATCCGAAGTCATAGAGCACCACTCTGTACTTTTCCGTTTCTGCCCTGTATGTTGTCTCGCTCGTGCAGGAAACGCTCTCCACTGCATTTTCTATGCGGTAAGCTCTTATCATTTCAAGCAGGTCTGCCTTTATTTTTTCATCACATACGTTTTCCGTGGTAACAGCGCCGTTCATGACACCGTACTCACGTATGGTCTTTGTAAGGTGCCTTGTGTCTGTGCCGCAGATGCCAACTATCCCGTGGCTTTCAAGGAAGGCATCTATATCCTCCTCGCATCTGAAATTGGAGGGGTATTGGCAGCCTTCCCTGACGATATAGCCCTTCAGATGGCATCTTTCCGACTCCATGTCCTCTGAATTGACACCGTAATTGCCTATGAGGGGGAAGGTCTGCACAACTATCTGCCCGTAGTAGGAGGGGTCTGTAAGAGTTTCTTCATAGCCTGTCATGCCTGTTGCAAAGACTATTTCACCGATGACCGTCCCCTTTTTCCCGAAGGAGTGCCCTGTGAGCACTGTACCGTCTGCAAGCAGGATATACGCTTTTTCCGACATTTTATCACCTATCTCATACATTATCTGAACGTTTGCATACGACAGGGCAGAGCCCCCCTTCTGAGGGGACCCTGCCTTTGCTTTATACTCCGAAGAGCAGCTTATCATATGTGGGGAAGGGCCAGCTTTCCTTGGCTACCATTACCTCTGCCGCATCCGCTGCCTCACGCAGCTTTTCCATGCAGGGGATGACGCTGTCCCTGACGCTTTCCGACTGTGCCACAACATCTTCTATGCTGTGCATATCGCTGACCGCCTTTTCAAGGGCTGCAAGATCTTCTGCCATTTCATCCGTGAGCATGGACAGCTTTTCGACTATCTTCACCTCATAGCCGCACCTTGCATCGGGAACAGCCTTTCTCACGCTGACTACGCCCTCAGCCTGCCTTGCGGCATAGGCGGAAACGGCGGGGAGGATCTGTGTCCTTGCCATGTCTATCATGGTGACAGCCTCTATGTTCACGGTCTTTATATAGTTTTCAAGCATGATGTCACGGCGGGAATATATCTCAGCCTCTGTGAAAATGCTGTGCCCTGTGAGCATCTCCACATTCTTTTTATCGCAGATGTGGGGCATACAGTCGGGTGTTGTCTTGTAGTTGGAAAGCCCTCTCCTCTCTGCCTCTGCGATCCAGGCATCGTCGTAGCCGTTGCCGTTGAATATTATCCTCTTGTGCGCCTTTATGGTCTCACGGATGAGGTGATGCACCGCATGGTCGAAGTCATCTGCCTTTTCCAGCACATCCGCAAACTGCCGCAGGGATTCGGCAACAGCCGCATTCAGGTGGATATTGGCACAGGATATGGAGTTGGAGGAGCCCAGGGCACGGAACTCAAACTTGTTGCCTGTAAAGGCGAAGGGGGATGTTCTGTTGCGGTCGGTGGTGTCCTTTCTCAGTGAGGGGAGGACTCTTGCCCCCAGGTCCATCATCGTCCTCTTCTGTCCGTCATAGGGGGCATCGTTTTCAATGGAGTCAAGAACTGCTGTCAGCTCATCCCCAAGGAATACGGATATTACCGCGGGAGGCGCTTCATTTGCACCCAGGCGGTGGTCATTGCCCGCAGTCGCAACTGAAAGGCGCAGCAGATCCTGATACTCATCCACAGCCTTTATTACAGCTACCAGAAACAGCAGGAAGCGCACATTGTCATGGGGCTCCTTGCCGGGGGAGAGCAGGTTCTCGCCCTTGTCCGTGGAGATGGACCAGTTGTTGTGCTT
>DGXE01000070.1 GCA_002395525.1 Ruminococcus sp. UBA4240 | reverse complement strand
GACCAGTTGTTGTGCTTGCCGGAGCCGTTGACACCCTTGAAGGGCTTCTCATGGAGCAGGCACACAAGGCCGTGGCGTGCTGCCACCTTCTTCATGACCTCCATCATGAGCTGATTGTTGTCTGTGGCTATATTTGTGGTCCTGTATATGGGTGCCAGCTCATGCTGTGAGGGGGCCACCTCGTTGTGCTTAGTCTTTGCCAGCACACCCAGCTTCCACAGCTCCTTGTCAAGATCCGCCATATACTCTGCGACCCTGGGCTTTATGGAGCCGAAGTAGTGATCCTCCATCTCCTGTCCCTTGGGAGCGGGTGCGCCGAACAGGGTGCGCCCTGTCATGATAAGATCCTCACGTCTGTCGTACAGCTCCTTGGGGATAAGGAAGTATTCCTGCTCGGGGCCAACGGAGGTCTTTACGCAGGAGGCATCTGTGCCGAAGAGCTTTAGTATGCGCAGAGCCTGTACATTCAGCGCATCCATGGAGCGCAGGAGGGGAACCTTCTTGTCAAGTGCCTCGCCGCCGTAGGAGCAGAAGGCTGTGGGGATGTACAGGGTGCCGTCCTTGATGAATGCAAAGGAGGTAGGATCCCATGCGGTGTAGCCCCTTGCCTCAAAGGTTGCACGGAGCCCGCCGGAGGGGAAGGAGGATGCATCAGGCTCGCCCTTGATAAGCTCCTTGCCGGAAAATTCCATGATAACACGGCCGTCGGGGGCGGGGGAGATAAAGCTGTCGTGCTTTTCCGCCGTTACACCTGTCATGGGCTGGAACCAGTGGGTGTAATGGGTAGCGCCTTTTTCCACAGCCCAGTCCTTCATGGCGGCGGCAACCGCATCCGCCACATCGGTGTCAAGGGGCTGACCCTTGTCTATGGTGCGCTTTAACGACTTGTACACCTTTTCCGAGAGCATAGCCTTCATGACTCTCTCATCAAAGACCATTGAGCCGAAGTAATCTGTTACCTTTTCCATATTGACCTCTCCTTCAAATTTACTCTGACAGCTTCCTGTCAAACTTGTCCTTGCGTGTGTTCAGGGGGACTGCTGTGGGATACTGCCCGGTAAAGCAGGCATCGCACAGACATTCTGATCCTATAAGCTCATGCAGTGCAGCAATTGGCAGATATCCCAGACTGTCCGCACCTATTATTTTTGCTGTCTCCTCCGCTGTGTGGGATACAGCTATAAGGTTTTCCTTGGAGTCTATGTCCGTGCCGTAGAAGCAGGGGTCTGTAAACGGGGGGGATGACACCCGGAAATGTATCTCCCTTGCCCCCGCATCACGCAGCAGCTTTACTATCCGCCTGCTGGTGGTGCCCCTTACTATGGAGTCATCCACAAGCACTATCCGCTTGCCCCTTACGGTCTCACTCAGGGCTGACAGCTTTATCATCACCTTGTTCGCCCGTGTGGACTGACCCGGAGAAATGAATGTGCGGCCGATGTACTTGTTCTTGATAAGCCCTATTCCGTAGGGTATCCCGGACCTGCGTGAAAAGCCCAGCGCCGCATCAAGGCCTGAGTCCGGCACGCCTATGACTATATCCGCATCTGCGGGGCAGCTTTCGGCAAGTATCTCGCCTGCCCGGAGCCGTGCGGAGTGTACCGAAACTCCATCAATGCATGAGTCCGGGCGGGCAAAGTATATGTACTCGAATATGCATATCCTTTTGGGTGCCGTGCCGCAGTGTTCCGTCCGTGAGACTATGCCCCCGCCTGTGAAAACAAGTATCTCACCCGGGGCGATGTCCCTTATGAATTCCCCGCCGATAGCGGCAATGGCGCAGCTTTCCGAGGCCACCACATACTTTCCGTCGGACAGCCTTCCGTAGCATAAGGGTCTGAAGCCGTGGGGATCCCTTGCGGCGATGAGCTTTGTGGGGGACATGATGACCAGTGAATATGCCCCCTCTATGGTGTCCATTGCGGCGGAGACTGCATCCTCGATGGAGGGGAGCCTTATCCTCTCCCGTGTGATGATGTAGGCGATGGTCTCCGTATCCGAGGTGGTGTGGAATATGGCACCCGAAAGCTCCAGTTCGTCACGCAGGGTGTCCGCATTGGATAGATTGCCGTTGTGGGCTATCGCCATGCGCCCCTTGCGGTGGTTCACCACTATGGGCTGAACGTTTTTCCGCTCATTGCCCCCGGTGGTGGAGTAGCGCACATGACCTACCGCTATGTTCCCCCGGGGCAGGGAGGACAGCACCTGGGGCGTGAACACATCCCCCACAAGGCCTGTATCCTTGTAGGCGGTGATTACACCGTCATCGCAGACTGCTATGCCGCAGCCCTCCTGCCCCCTGTGCTGCAGGGAGTAGAGACCGTAGTACACATCATGTGCCAGCTCGCAGGGCACATCGGAGTATATCCCGAATACCCCGCATTCCTCATGTATGCTCATATGCTCTTCCCCGTCAGGTACTCATGTACCTCCTTTGCGCACTCTCTGCCCTCACGGATAGCCCATACCACAAGGGACTGCCCTCTGTGAACATCACCTGCCGCAAACACCTTGCTGCGGCTTGAAGCATACCTGCCCTCCTGTGTGGCTATGGTGTTCCTTGGGGTAAGGTCAACGCCGAATGCCCTTGTCACATACTCCCTTGCACCTGTAAAGCCTGCTGCTATGAGCACAAGGTCGGCGGGGATCACCTGCTCGCTGCCCTGTATCTGTGTCATCTTACCGCCCTCAAAGGAGAGCCTTATTGTCTCGACTGCCTTTACCCTGCCCCTTTCATCGGGGATAAAGCTCCTGACTGTTGTCTGATATATCCTGGGGTCACTGCCGAATACGGCGATGGCTTCCTCCTGACCGTAATCAGTCTTGAGCACCTTCGGCCACTCGGGCCAGGGATTGTTTGGCGTGCGCTCCTCGGGGGGCTTTGGCATCATTTCAAGCTGTGTCACACTGCGGCAGCCCTGACGTATGGATGTTCCCACACAGTCGTTTCCTGTATCGCCGCCGCCGATTATGACCACGTTCCTGTACCTTGCCCCGATGAAGTCCTCCCTTATCTCGCCCATTACATGGCGTGTGGCGCTTTCAAGGAAGTCCACCGCAAAGTATATGCCGTTCAGCTCACGCCCCGGCGCCTTTATGTCACGGGGCTGCTGGGAGCCGCAGCACAGCACGACTGCATCAAAGCGGCTTTCCAGCTCGTCGGGGGTGATGTCCGTGCCTATGTCCGTGTTGTATACAAATGCAATGCCCTCCTCCTCCATAAGCTGGATGCGCCTTGCGATGATGTCCTTTTCAAGCTTCATGTTGGGTATGCCGTACATGAGCAGACCCCCGGGGCGATCCTTCTTCTCGTACACGGTCACACTGTGGCCGAAGCGGTTGAGCAACTGGGCACAGGCAAGCCCCGAAGGTCCCGAGCCTATGACTGCCACCTTTTTGCCGCTCCTCTTTACAGGGGGGCAGGGCTTTATGAGCCCCTTGCTGAATGCATTCTCGATTATGGCAAGCTCGTTTTCCTTTACGGTGACAGCCTTGCCCTCCATGCCGTTGGTACACGCCTTTTCGCAGAGTGCGGGGCATACCCTTGCGGTAAATTCCGGGAATGAGGAGGTGAGCAGCAGCCTTTTGGCGGCTTCATCCCACAGCCCCTTTGCCATGAGTGCGTTCCATTCCGGGCACAGATTGCCCAGAGGGCACCCTGCAAACATACCGCCCAGCATCACGCCCGACTGGCAGAAGGGCACACCGCAGTTCATGCATCTCTCTGCCTGGCATCTGCGCTCACCGGTATCAAGCTGGGCATGGAACTCGTTGTAGTTCATTATCCTGTCCATAGGGGGAACAGGGGTGTTGTCCTGCCTGTCGTATCTTAAAAATCCGTCCTTCATGCCCTCGCCCCCTGTTCAAATTCATCGAATGCCATGATCTGCGCCTGTTCCGTGTCGTGACCCTGTGCCGCATACTTTGCTGTCAGCTCTGTCATCCTCTTGTAGTCACGGGGGATGACCTTTTTGAATTTCGGTAGATAGGTGTCAAAGTCATCAAGTATGCGCTTTGCAAGTCCGGAGCCTGTGCGCTGTGCGTGCTCTCCGATAAGGTCTTTCAGAAGCTGTATGTCCTCTTCCTTCTCCACATGGGAGTATTCCACCAGAGAGCGGTTGAGCTTGGTGTACAGGTCGTTCTGCTCATCAAGGACATATGCGGTGCCGCCGCTCATGCCCGCTGCAAAGTTGCGCCCTGTCCTGCCCAGTATTACGGCAGTGCCGCCGGTCATATACTCGCATCCGTGGTCGCCTGTGCCCTCACAGACTACCTGTGCTCCGGAATTTCTCACACAGAAGCGCTCGCCGCAGATGCCGTTTATGAAGGCTTTTCCCGATGTTGCCCCGAACAGAGCCACATTGCCTATGATGATGTTCTCCTCTGCCGCAAGAGTGCTCTCCTTTGGAGGAAATACCGCAAGTATGCCACCCGAAAGTCCCTTGCCAAAGTAGTCGTTGGAGGCTCCTTCAAGATCTATGGTAAGGCCTTTCGGTATAAATGCCCCGAAGGACTGCCCCCCTGCACCCTTTGCATCTATGGTGTAGGTATCATCAGCAAGGGGAGATGTGTGCTCCTTTGTTATGAGGGAGCCTGTAAGGGTGCCGAAGGTGCGGTCGCAGTTGGTGACAGAGACTGTTATGTGTGCCTTTTCTCCGCTGTGTATCTTGTTTTCAAGGGCGGGTATGACAATTCGTTCGTCTATGGTGTCACAAAGCCTGAAGTCATAGTTTTTGTCTGCACGGTGATGTATGTTCTCAACACACCCTAAGATCCTTGAAAGGTCAAGGGTGCTGTCCTTTTTCTGCCTGAGGAGATCCGTCCTGCCCACCAGCTCATCCACTGTGCGCACGCCCAGTTTTGCCATGTATTCACGCATCTGCTCCGCTATGAAGCGCATGAAGCTGATGACATATTCGGGCTTGCCCTTAAAGCGGGCACGAAGTCTGGGATCCTGGGTTGCCACACCCACAGGGCAGGTGTCCAGATTGCACACACGCATCATCACACAGCCCATGGTCACAAGGGGTGCTGTGGCAAAGCCGAATTCCTCTGCCCCCAGGCAGGCGGCTATCACCACATCCCTGCCTGTCATCAGCTTTCCGTCTGTCTCTATGACTATGCGCTCCCTCAGCCCGTTCTTCACAAGGGTCTGATGAGTTTCGGAAAGACCCAGCTCCCAGGGGAGCCCCGCATTGTGTATGGAGGAGTAGGGAGCAGCGCCTGTTCCGCCGTCGTGGCCTGATATGAGGACAAGTCCCGCACCCGCCTTGGCAACGCCTGCGGCAATGGTGCCAACACCTGCCTCCGATACCAGCTTTACGGAAATCCGTGCGTCCCTGTTGGCATTTTTAAGGTCGTATATGAGCTGGGAAAGATCCTCGATGGAGTATATGTCATGGTGGGGCGGAGGGGATATGAGCGCCACACCCGGAGTGGAGCGGCGTGTCTTTGCGATCCACGGGTATACCTTGGAGCCGGGGAGATGTCCGCCCTCACCGGGCTTTGCCCCCTGCGCCATCTTTATCTGCAGCTCTTTTGCGGAGCAGAGATACTCGGATGTTACTCCGAAACGACCCGATGCCACCTGCTTTATGGCTGAGCAGCGGTCGTTGTCCGTGCCCCTTGATGCCATGCGCTCCTCGTCCTCGCCGCCCTCGCCGCTGTTGGACTTGCCGCCTATGCGGTTCATGGCAATCGCCATGCACTCGTGTGCCTCCTTTGAAATGGAGCCGTAGGACATGGCACCTGTCTTGAAGCGGTGCATTATGCTCTCTGCACTTTCCACCTCCTCAAGGGGTATCTCATTCTGATATACAAGCTCCAGCTCAGAGCGTATGGTGATGTGTCTGTCATCCCCGTCTATTATGCCGGTATACTGCTTGAAAAGCTCATAGTCATCCTTCCAGACCGACTGCTGCAAAAGATGTATGGCTCTCGGGTCGTAGAGGTGATCCTCACCCCCTGCACGCCTGCGGTGATTGCCCTTGTGGGGCAGGGCGCTTTCGGTCACATTTGCGTTTGGTGCAAATGCCCTTTCGTGCATCCTCTGTGAACGGCTCTCTATATCTTTAAGGGTGATGCCTCCTATGCGGGATACGGTGTTGGGGAAGTACCTCTCTGTCACATCCCCTGAAAGTCCCAGCGCCTCGAATATCTTCGAGCCCTGATAGGACTGTATGGTGGATATGCCCATCTTTGCGGCGATCTTCACTATGCCCGAAACAGCAGCGTCCACATAGGCAGATACCGCAAGGGTGTAGTCCTTGTCTATGTGCCCCGTCCGTATCATGTCCCGTATGGAGTCAAGTGCAAGATAAGGGTTCACCGCAGCCGCACCGTAGCCTATAAGGGTGGCAAAGTGGTGTACCTCACAGACCTCCCCTGTCTCCACGATAACGGACATGGCTGTGTTCATGCGTGTGCGCACAAGATATGTCTGGAGCGCTGATGTGGCAAGGAGGGAGGGTATTGCAAGGTGCTTTTCATCCACTCCCCGGTCTGTCAGTATAAGTATGGTGGCATTGTCCTCATGTGCCTTGTCCGCCTGCCTGAACAGCCCCTCTATTGCATCCTCCAGTGATGTGCCGGGGGTGTAGAGCATTGATATATCCGCTGTTTTGAACCAGTCCGAGGCGGTGTGCCGTATTTTCAGCATATCGCCGTTTGTAAGCACGGGATTGTGTATTTTAAGCACACGGCAGTTGTTCTCATCCTCTGAGAGGATGTTCCCCTCTATGCCCAGATAGACACTGGTTGAGGTCACTATCTTCTCACGAATGCTGTCTATGGGAGGGTTTGTCACCTGTGCAAACATCTGCTTGAAGTAGTCAAACAGGGGAGGCTCCTGCCTTGAAAGCACTGCTATGGGCTTGTCCGTGCCCATGGAGCCTATGGGCTCGCCGCCGTTCACAGCCATGGGAGCTACCACATCCGCAAGCTGCTCATATGTAAAGCCGAAATACTTTTGCAGCCGCAGCAGCTCATCTCCCTCATGGGTGGGTGTCTTCATATTGGGCATATGGAGGTCACGGAGCCTGAAAAGGTGCCTGTCAAGCCATTCCCCGTAGGGCTGCCTGTGGGAGAAGGCTTCCTTTATCTCCTCATCGGTGCAGAGCCTGCCCTTTACGGTGTCCGCCAGGAGCATCTTCCCGGGGTGGAGCCTTTCCTTTTTGATGATGTGGCTTTCGTCTGTATCGAGGGCGCCTACCTCCGATGATATGATAAGCTCATCGGTGTCTGTGAGATAGTACCGTGAGGGGCGCAGGCCGTTCCTGTCGAGTATGGCGCCACAGATGTCACCGTCTGTGAATATTATGGAGGCGGGACCGTCCCAGGGAGCCATCTGTGCCGCATAATACTGATAGAAGGCTCTCAGCTCCCGGCTCATGTTGTCATCGTGCTGCCAGGGCTCGGGTATGCACATTGTAACTGCCAGAGGCAAAGGCACACCGCACATCTCCATAAATTCAAGGGTGTTGTCAAGGCGTGCGGAATCGGAGCCGTTCACATCTATAAAGGGGAATACATCCCCGAATCTGCTTTCAAGCTCTTTGCTGTGGAGTATGCTCTCAGCGGAGAGCATCTTGTCCACATTGCCCTTTATGGTGTTTATCTCGCCGTTGTGTACCATAAGGCGGTTGGGGTGGGAGCGCTGCCATGAGGGCTCGGTATTTGTGGAAAAGCGTGAGTGTACGAGGGCGATGGCGCTTGTGTATTCACCGCTGTTCAGATCATCGTAGAACCTGCGCAGCTCGCCCACAAGGAACATTCCCTTGTATACTATAGTGCGGCAGGAAAGGGAGCAAACATAGGTCTCAGGCATCGCCTTTTCAAATCTGCGGCGTGCCACATACAGCCGCCTTTCAAAGTCAATATCCGCAGCACAGTCATGGGGCCTTTTCACAAATGCCTGCTTTATGACAGGGCAGCTTTCCCTTGCCTTTGCACCCAGTATCTCCGGGTGAACGGGCACATCTCTCCAGAAAAGGAGCGGGAGCTCCTCCCGGGCGAGCACATCCTCAAAAGCGTGTACGCTCTTTTCAGCGCCCTCCCTTGGCATGAAAAACATCCCTATGCCGTAGCCCCGCTCTTCCGGCAGGTCATACAGAGAGGAGAAATAGCTGTGGGATATCTGTAACAGTATGCCCACACCGTCCCCGGTTTTGCCGTCGGCATCCTTGCCGGCACGGTGTTCAAGGGTCTCCACTATTTTAAGTGCATTGTCCACACACCCTGTGCTCTTTATGCCCTTGATGTTGATCACAGCGCCTATGCCGCAGTTGTCATGCTCGAATGAAGGGTCGTAAAGACCATATTGATGATCGCTCATATGTGCCGCCTCATTTGCAAGATATAATCAGTGTAAAATTCATTTTGCACGGTAAATCTTGTTTCCTTAAATGTTATATCATAAAAAATGCAGGATGTCAAGATAAAACTTGCAAAAACACCGCTTTTGTATAGTTGCCTAATGCCTTTCGACAAAAGAGAGGATTTTTGATGATAATTACAAATTACTGCAAGAACAAAAAGTAAAACTTGCAAAATAATATTAAAATCACATTAATATCTTATATAAACGATATATTTTTGCAAGAATGGCAACACAAATATTCATAAATTTCTACAAATCTCGCTCAAACCCCTTGACATTTCCTTATTTGGGTAGTAAAATGCAAGACAACAGCAAGGGGGCTGCACAGAGTACAAGGGCGTACCTGTGCGGCTCCTTTGTAAAGTAAGGAGATGGTTTTATGAGTGAAGAGATCATGAGCAGTGTATCAGAGCTTGTGACAAATGAAGCCTTCGGCATCTGGTACCTTATCGGTGCGGCGCTGGTGTTCTTCATGCAGGCGGGCTTTGCAATGGTGGAGACGGGCTTTACCCGTGCCAAGAATGCAGGCAACATTATAATGAAGAACCTTATGGACTTCTGCATAGGCACAGTGATGTTCATTGCAGTGGGCTACGGTCTGCTGTGCGGGGAGGATATGGGGGGCTTTGCCGGGAAGATAGGCTATTCCCTCTTCGGGGACTACGGCAATTTCAGCTTTTCCTCCTTCGTGTTCAACCTGGTGTTCTGCGCAACTGCGGCTACCATAGTATCCGGTGCCATGGCTGAGAGGACGAAGTTTATTTCCTACTGCGTCTACTCCGCAGTCATTTCCGCTGTCATATACCCCATAGAGGCACATTGGATCTGGGGAGGAGGCTGGCTTGCACAGGCGGGCTTCCACGATTTTGCAGGCTCCTGCGCCATACATATGGTAGGCGGTATTGCAGCCCTTATCGGCGCAAAGATCTTAGGCCCCCGCATCGGCAAGTTTGACACGGATGCAAACGGCAAGGTGACCAAGGTAAAGGCTATTCCCGGCCATTCCCTTACAATGGGCGCTCTCGGGTGCTTCATACTGTGGTTCGGCTGGTACGGCTTCAACGGTGCGGCTGCTACAAGCGGGGCACAGCTGGGATCCATATTCCTTACAACTACCGTGGCACCCGCTGTGGCAACGGTTGTATGCATGATATTCACCTGGATAAAGTACGGCAAGCCCGACGTTTCCATGTGCCTCAATGCCTCCCTGGCAGGGCTTGTGGGCGTTACCGCAGGATGTGACGTGGTTGACTGCGCAGGTGCTGCTGTCATAGGTGCTGTCAGCGGTCTGCTGGTGCCCTTCGGCATCTGGCTCCTTGACTATGTGCTCCATGTAGATGACCCTGTGGGCGCTGTGGCAGTACACATGATGAACGGCATCTGGGGCACTCTTGCAGTAGGCCTTCTGGCAAATCCTGCTGTTCCAGGCTTTGCTGTTGCAGATGGCAACGGTGTTCAGCTTGCAGGCCTTTTCTACGGCGGCGGCGCAAAGCTCCTTGGGCTTCAGGGTCTTGCAGTGCTGACAGTGGGTCTGTGGACGGCTGTGCTCATCACCATTACATATTTTGTAATAAAGAAGGTATTCGGTCTGCGTGTGACTGCCCATGAGGAAGTGGTCGGCCTTGACATTGAGGAGCACGGCCTTGCAAGCTCCTACTCCGGCTTTGTCATGGCTGTGGATACTGACAGCTATGCAGCAGCAGGGGAGAGCGTACCTGTTGAGAAGGCAGTGGAGCTCACCTACGAGCCCACGGTACACGAATCCTTCGGATCATCCAAGTTCTCCCAGGTATCCATCATATGCAGACAGAGCAGGTTTGAAGCCCTCGAAAAGGCTCTTGCGGACATCGGCGTGGAGGGGCTTACCACCACACAGGTATTGGGCTCCGGAAAGCTCAGCAGAATATCCTATTACAGAGGCTCTCCTGTTGAAGCAAACCTGGTGCCCAAGATCAAGGTGGATGTGGTAGTAAGCAAGGTGCCTGTAAAGGATGTTATCGAGACTGCAAGGAATGCGCTCTATACCGGTCACGTGGGGGACGGCAAGATATTTGTCTACAATGTGCGTGACGTGGTGCGTGTCCGCACGGGGGAGATAGGCTACGATGCCCTGCAGGACAGCCCGTGACAGCAGAGAGCAAAATCACCCAATATTGAGACTTGACCGATAAAATAATATACAAATCAACGAAAATGCAAGATGTAAATTTATATCTTGCATTTTCTCTTGACAATATGTTTTTAAAGTGATATGATTGATATGCAAAATCAAGCATAGGAGTTGAGAATATTGCGGTTTACCAAGATGCAGGGCATAGGCAATGACTATGTGTATGTGAATTGTTTTGAAGAGAATATTGCAAATCCGGAGGAGCTTTCCGTCAGGATAAGCGACAGGCACTTCGGCATCGGGGCTGACGGGCTTGTGATGATCCTGCCCTCGGACACAGCGGATCTTCAGATGAGAATATTCAATGCGGACGGCAGCGAGGCGAAGATGTGCGGCAATGCCTCCCGCTGTATCGGGAAATACGCCTATGAGCGGGGGCTGGTGAAAAAGGATGTCATCACCCTTGAGACCAACAGTGGCATAAAGACTCTGCGGCTTGACATCAGGGAGGGCAAAGTGAGTGCCGTGTCCGTGGATATGGGAAGCGTTTCCTTTGAGCCCTCCCAGATACCCGCAAGGGCTGATGCG
Organism: Ruminococcus sp. UBA4240; assembly: GCA_002395525.1. GTDB lineage: Bacteria > Bacillota > Clostridia > Oscillospirales > Ruminococcaceae > Huintestinicola. The sequence continues at coordinate 59,797 of DGXE01000070.1, read as the reverse complement.
CCCCTTGTATCCTCACCCTTAGAGGCAAACGGCACAGTGTACACGGTCACGGCTGTTTCCGTGGGCAATCCCCATTGTGTCATCTTTGGGGATGACCCGGATAAGATCAACATAGAGAGCATTGGCAGAGCCATAGAATTCAGCCCTGTGTTCCCGGAGAGAGTGAACGTGGAATTTGCCTATATCATCGACAGCACACACATTGTGATGAGGGTATGGGAGCGTGGCTCCGGTGAGACCCTTGCCTGCGGCACCGGTGCCTGTGCTGTGGCAGCAGCTGCGGTGAAAAACGGCTTTGCCCCTGCGGACACGCCCATAGAGCTTTCCCTGAAGGGCGGGAAACTCAGCATAACCGTCCACCATGACGGCACCGTTACCAAGACCGGGGGAGCGGAATTTGTATTTGAGGGGGAGATAGTATGACACAGATAAATGAAAACTTTCTTGCCATGGAGAAAAACTACCTCTTTATCGAGATAGCAAAGAGGGTGAATGCATACAGGGCGGCTCACCCCGAAAAGGAGCTCATCCGCATGGGCATAGGTGATGTTACCCTCCCTCTTGCCCCTGTTGTGGTGGAGGCCATGAAGAAAGCTGCCGATGAGATGGGTGTCAGGGAGACCTTCCGGGGATATGAGGACAGAGGCGCCGGCTATGATTTCCTCCGTGAGGCTGTGGCAGGCTACTACAAAGGCCTGGGGGCTGATGTGCTCCCCGGTGAGATACGGATAAATGACGGTGCCAAGAGCGACTGCGGCAACATCACCGACATATTCGGAAATGACAATGCGATAATGATGACAGATCCTGTGTACCCTGTCTATGCGGATTCAAACAAGATGGCAGGCAGAAAGATAGTGTACCTTGATTCAAATGAGGAAAACGGCTTTGCCGCAATGCCTCCTGTGGGCATCCACGGGGATATCATCTACCTGTGCTCCCCTAACAATCCCACAGGCTCCGCCTATACAAAGGCACAGCTCAAAGAGTGGGTGGACTATGCCCTTGAGAATGAGGCCGTCATTATCTACGACAGTGCCTACGAGGCATTCATCACCGACCCGGATGTGCCCCGGAGCATTTACTGCATAGAGGGTGCGAAGAGGTGTGCCATTGAGATGTGCTCCCTCTCAAAGACGGCGGGCTTTACCGGGGTGCGCTGCGGCTATACCGTCATCCCCCATGAACTGACCGTGACAGCGGCTGGGCGGCAGGTGCGGCTTTCGGATCTGTGGGCACGCAGACAGGGGAGCAAGTTCAATGGTGTTTCCTATATCGTTCAGCGGGGAGCTGAGGCTGTGTTCACCGAAAAGGGACAGCAGCAGACAAGGGAGAACATCGCCTGTTATCAGCAGAATGCAAGGCTCATGGCAGATACCCTTACACAGCTTGGCATAGCCTTCACAGGGGGCACAAACTCCCCCTACATATGGTTCAGGTGTCCCCGGGGCATGGGGAGCTGGGAGTTCTTTGACCGTATGCTGAATGAGATACAGGTGGTGGGTACACCGGGGGCAGGCTTTGGCAGAAACGGTGAGGGCTGGTTCAGGCTCACATCCTTCAACACCCGTGAAAACACCCGTGAAGCCATGGAAAGGCTTGCGACCCTCTGCCGGTAAACACCTTCATTATAGGCACAATAAGAAGCTCCTGCAAGCTGCGGTAATGCGACTTGCAGGAGCTTGGTGTTTTACGTGTCAGAGCATTGGGATAAAAGGCGGAGATCAATTTAATACAACATGATGACATCATCTTCATTTTCACCGGGCCGGGATTCAGCGATCATAATGGTAAGCGCCGCAAGGGTCACGTTCCCATTATTATGTCCACGTCAACGTATCCGTCAATGCCGTCGATATTGCCGTCGGAGCACATCTGCCACATTCTGTATCCGCCGTTGTAGGTGGTCTTTGAGGTGTAATGGGCAAGCCATATCTTTTCGGAGGGCACACGCTGTGTATCCCAGAAGTTCTCCAGAAAGTTCTTGCTGGAGTAGAGCATGGTGTCATGGCCGTAGGAGCGCATCTGCTCGTCAAAGAGGAGATAGAGGTCATTTGCGTGTCTGATGCTCATGTGGTACTGCTGATAATTGGAAAAATTCTCCCAGTCGTATGCCACAGGCAGATCAAGGCTGTAGGGGGACAGGGTGTCCGCTATCCATGCGGTCTCTTTGGATATTCGCTCAGGGGTGTTGGCATCGGAATAGAAGTACACCCCGACCTTAAGCCCGGCTGCCTTTGCATTTCTGATGTTCGCCTCAAAATAGGGGTCAATGGTTATCTCCCCCACATCTATGCCAAGACGGATGAACACAAACTCGCACCCTGCTGCCTTTACCCTTTCAAAGTTCACGTCCCCCTGCCATTTGGACACATCTATGCCGATGCTGCCCATGGAGGAATAGTCCCTGATAATATCCTCAAAAGGGATAAAGCCTGTGGGGGGCACATAGGGCTTCAGCTCATCCACCACATTAACGGTCATGCTGAAATGGGTGGTGTTCCCGGAGCTGTCTGAGGCGGTGACGGTTATGGGATATGAGCCGGGGGTGCCTGTGTCCACAGAGCCTGTATAGGTAAGGGTTATGTCATCGTCGTACATATCCCCTGCCCCCACGTGATCCGTGAGTGAAAATTCACTGCCTATCTTTATCTCCACACTTCCGGGGGCGTTGAGGAGCACCGGGGGGGTGGTGTCCGCCACGGAAAAGTATATATCCTCCTTGCGCAGAATGCCGTCAAGGGTGTAGGAGACCGCCACCCGATAATTCCCGACCTCGGATGTGTCCACAGGGGCATCCTTCCCTTCAAGCCGTGCCCCTTTTGGTATCAGCTGTGAAAGATACAGCTTGTCATAGACCTCTGCCTGTATGTCATAGGCGGCGGGCGGTGAGGGGAGCGGTGCTGCCGAGGCAGTGGTGACAGCGGATGTGACAGCTTCCGTCACCGTTGTTTCTGACGGGGCAGTCCGGGAGGTTTCGGCTGTGGTGACAGACGCAGCCTCAGTGGCGGCAGTAGTCGGTGCGGCGGAGGTGATGACCGTTTCCGGTGAGTCAGTTTCGGCGATCTTTGCAGTCTCCGCTTCGGGGCTGACATCGGTCACTTCCGTTAATGCAGCTGTGCCGGGGGTGGTTATCACCCTCAGCTCATTCTCCTGCCGGTTCTCCTGCGAGGCACAGGCTGCAAGAGTAAGGGCAGACAATATGATACCTGTTATGTTCTTTATCTTCATAGCTTAAAAATGCATAATTAATCTCAGAAGTTCCTCCTCGGATATTATGGTGATGCCCAGCTCCTGTGCCTTGACAAGCTTGCTGCCTGCTTCCTCGCCTGCCACAACGTAGTCCGTCTTCTTCGATACGGAGCCTGATACCTTCCCGCCGTTGTCGGTGATGAGCTTTGAAGCTTCTGAGCGCTTGAGTGTGGGCAGAGTGCCTGTGAGTACAAAGGTCTTGCCCGCAAAGAGGTCGCTGCCGTTAGCGGGGGCAGCCTGCTCCATGACCACTCCTGCGACTTTCAGCTTGTCAATAAGCTCCCTTGTGTGGGGCTCCTCCAGGGTGGAGAGCACCGAGGAGCACAGATTCTCCCCGAAGCCGTCTATGGCGATAAGCTCTGACTCCGTTGCCGAAAGCAGTGCATCCATATTGCGGAACCTGTCCGCAAGGAGCTTTGCAAGGCTGCTGCCTATGCCCTGTATCCCAAGGGCGTATATTACCCTGTCAAGGCCTGCACCCTTGGAATGCTCTATGGCATTCACCAGATTGGCAGCGCCCTTTTCACGCAGCTTACCCACACCTGTTACCTTTTCGGCGGTAAGAGAGTAGAGATCCGCTACATCGGACACAAGCCCGCTGTCTATGAGGGACTCTGCCACGGCAGGGCCGCAGCCCTCGATATCCATGGCATCCTTTGAGGCAAAGTGAATGAGCCTGCGCAGCTGCTGGGCAGGACATTCGGCGTTAAGGCACCGCACAGCAGCTTCATCCGCAAGACGGACGGTCCTGCTGCCGCATACGGGGCACTCAGCAGGGAGGGTGAACTTTACACTGTTTTCGGCATGGGATATGCTTTTGAGCACCTCCGGGATTATCTCACCCGCCTTGCGCACAAGGATGGTATCTCCTATGCGGATGTCACGCTCATCAATAAAGTCCTGGTTGTGGAGCACTGCCCTTGATACGGTGGTGCCTGCAAGCTGGATAGGCTCAAATACTGCCACAGGTGTGATGACACCCGTCCTGCCCACATTTGCCTCTATCCTCAGCAAGGTAGTCTGTTTTTCCTCCGGGGGATACTTGTACGCCACAGCCCACTTGGGCACCTTTGCCGTGGAGCCCAGCAAGGTGCGCTGTGAAAGGTCGTTTACCTTTACCACAGCTCCGTCTATGTCGTAAGGGTATGTCCCTCTGCTGCCGCCTATCTCCTCTATGAGGGAATCAATGGCATCTGTGCTGTCAGCTGGGGAGTCGGGCACCACATTAAAGCCCATGTCCCGCAGAAAGGCAAGTGTCTTACGGTGGGTGGCAAAATCCTTCCCCTCTATGCGCTGTATATTGAAGATGATGATGTCAAGGCGGCGTTTGCGGGTGATCCTGGGATCCTTCTGCCTGAGAGAGCCTGCCGCCGCATTGCGGGGGTTCTTGAACAGCTTCCCCCCCGTGAGCTCCAGCTCCGCATTGAGTGCGGCAAAGACCTCACGCCCCATGTACACCTCTCCCCGCACCTCCAGCAGGGGGATATTCTCCGGCAGGGTCAGGGGGATGCCGGGGATGGTGCGCAGATTTGCGGTCACATCCTCGCCGGTAAAGCCGTCCCCACGGGTAGAGCCTCTTACCAGCACGCCGTTCTCATATTCAAGGGACACAGAAAGCCCATCGATCTTGGGCTCCACAGTGAAGGAGGGTTTTTCGCCCTCCTTTGCCAGATCCCCTGTCACCCTGTCTGTAAACTCCCTTACCTCCTCATGGGAGAACACATCCTGCAGGGAGCCCATCTGCACCGTGTGCTCCACAGGGGCAAAGGTATTCATCCTGAAGCCCCCCACCCGCTTTGTGGGGGAATCATCCCTTGCAAGGGCGGGGAATTCAGCCTCCATATCCATGAGCAGGTGCAGCAGCCTGTCATATTCCATGTCCTCAACATATGGGTCATCAAGGACGTAGTAGCGGTAGGAAAGCTCCTCCACCACGGCATACAGGGCATTTATACGACCTTCATCCGTATTGCCGCTGTCTGCCTCAAAGTCATAGGGTACAGCATCAAAGCCGTGCTGTTCTGCGATCTCATTTGCCTGCCTTATAAGCTCAAACCGCCTGAAAGGGTCGGTTATACGGGGCAGTTCATTTCGTATTTCGGCAAGGCGCTCTTTCGCCTTTTCCGTATTCAGATATTCGGACATAGTTACTCCTTTTTACATAGAGCAGGTGTGTAAGCAAGTATCTTAGAAGTACAGGGGCTGTAACGCTCCCCACAAAAAACACTGTATCTTTCAAAAACAGCCGCACATAAAACAGCGATCATACGTTGTTTTACTGTGCGGTCATTTCCATTATTCTCGTTTTTTTACAGCCGCTTGTACTTCAGACAGATGCAAGCTTTTCATTGATAGCACCGACAATAAAGGAATCTACACTGATATGCCGGTTTACTGCGTAATCAGAGATCCTGCTTTCTAAGTCCGCATTCAAAAAAACATTGACTGTACCGCCATACGAAAGCTCAGGCACTTCATTTTCCGCCTGGCAAAGAGCTATGTATTCATCGACTGCTTCATGAAAATCCGCCACCAGTTCGTTTGCATTTGAGCCCTCATAGGAGATGAGAGAGCTTATACCTTGCACTTTTCCGAAGAAAATACAATCGTTTTCTGAAAATTCAACACTGCCTATATAGCCTTTGTATTTCATTGTATTGTTCATTTAAATAAGCCCTCCTTGTTTCAAAGTTTCTGCTAATTGCTTGACCTGATAATCGAGCAGTTCTTTCCGAGGATGGGGTTTGTGCAGCAAAATCTTTATATTATTCTCACGATTTACAAACATGATTCTTGAGCCGCTTGTCTTACCCTTGTCTGACCTTTCAAATGAAAGGAGATTGAGCAGAGCTTCAGCTTCTTCAAAAGAAAAGTCTTTGGGATTCGACAGCAGTCTTGCTATAAGCTTTTCTCTTTTGCTCATGTTTGCCTGCCCCCCCGCTGATATACATTATACATCTTCTCTAAGCCTGTGTCAAGGCTTTTTCAAAATTCAACGGGCTGTAAAAGTCTGCCAAAAACAGTATCTTTCAAAAACAGCCGCACATAAAACAGCGATCATACGTTGTCTTACTGTGCGGCCATTTTCGGTATACTCGATGACGAGATCATCTGCCGGTCGAAGATGATTGATATGCGCATTCCCATTTTGCGTTCGCAAAACAGTATAGCATATACAAACAAAGAAACATCAGTGTTGGTTTACTATAAGACGCAGACAGAACGTTGACGAGCTTCGGCTGTTACAGCCCTAACAGCTGCTTCTTCTTTGCGTCGAATTCTTCCTGTGTGATGGCGCCCATGTCAAGGAGCTCCTTGAATTTCTTTATCTGCTCGGGGATGTCACCGGCTGCGGCAGTCTGTGAGGCAGCGGGGGACTGTGCCTCATTGCGGCGCTTTTCGATGTGGTCGGCGATCTTCCCTGCGGTCACCTGGTTGTCAAGGCGCACTATAATGGAGCTGTCCGCATCGGTGCCCCCGGGGTATACTATGCGCAGGGAGCCTGTGTGGGAGCTGTCAGCCTCCTTGAATACCACGGATGTTATCTGGGAGTAGTTTATCTTGTTGGAGCTGCCTGCACTTGCGTCGCTGTAGGCGGTGGATATCTCCACATAGTCGTCATACACCGCCATGATGGTGCCCTTGTGGTCTGCCATCATGTAGAGGGCGCCGTGTTCCTTGTAATAGGACTCCACCTCGTCACGGATTATGCCGCTGGCCTTGTCGATGCCCGGATCATCCGCCTTTGTGAATGAGATGGGTACGGGCATATCGCTCTTTCTGAGGATCATGGCGCTACGCCCTGTGAGAAATGACTTCTCCACATTGAACTTGGCAATGTCGGACCAGGGAATCAGAGTGGTCTGATTGTTCGCACCTACGATGTAGATGCCCCTGTCGTTGATGAACCAGCTTTCCCTTTTGGTGGGGTAAAAATCTTCCATACTTTCCTCCTGCCCCCGAGGGGCTTCCTTAAACCGTTTATGCTGACACTCACTCACCGAATCTGAAGGACTTAAAATCGAAATCAGAGCCGGGGAGGAATGTAAAGGATATGTTGCATATGCCCTCAAGGCCGCTTATCTCAATGCGCCTTTCGGTGTACTCATCAGCCCCCTGGAATTCGCAGAGTATGCGTTTCTCGGTTTCACCCTTTGCCACAAGATGTATACTGTTCAGGGGCAGGGCGGACTTGCCTGTGATGTATACCGCCGAAGGCTTGTGCGCTGTGAAGTCGAACTCTCCGAATTCCAGCACAACGTTGTTGCCTATGCCTGTTACCTCGTCTGTGCCCCGGGTGAACTTGTCCCCGTATATCTTGTCCGCATTTGCTGCGTTTATGACTGCCGTCTCCTTTACGGGCTTTTCAAAGGTGAAGCCCTTGATGGCATAGCCGTCCCCTGAGCGCATGGTGATGGTGTGCAGGCCTGTCAGCTTCTTTGTGAGCTTGAAGGTCTCCTCCTGATAGGTGAGCCATATGGGGGGCTTGTGATATACGAAGTCGCCTATGAGCTCCCCCTCCTCGGGGGTGCCGTCGTATATTTTGAGTGTGACAGGTGTGGTCTTGTTGGCGTATATGGGCATAGTCACCGTATCCGAGCCTATGCTGCCAAAGTCCACGTTCTCAAAGCCGAACCAGCTGTCCTCATTGTCAAAGGCGGCACCGTGCTCAATGCCGTTTCTGGCATTTGCGCCTATGGTGTACACACCGCCCGTTACAAAGCTGTAGGGATCAAGAGTGGCATTGCCCACGCCCTCGGCTGTGAATTTCAGTGCGGAGATGATGGGGTACACAACGCCGTCTGTGCCGTTTTTCGACATTGCCCTGAGATAGAATTCCCCGTCCCCCCGGCAGTGTATCTTTACACGGCTGTCGTCGCTGGCTGTGATCTCCGCTAAGTTGGAGGGTATGCCCAGTGCTGTTGTGATGCGGTATTCAATGTCCCTGCAGGTGGTGTCGGCAGGATAGAGCATCACATCAATGTCCATGTCCGTGTTGTCGGATGTGAACTTGCGCACGGGGGCATAGAAGGCGATCTTCCTCAGGGGTATGTCATTTGCAGGGTCTGGCACATCTGCGGCAGCAGGGGCGTTTTCCTCATTGAAGCTTATCCCCTCGGGAACCTCTGCGGGGAGGGCTTCAAGGGTCACCTGCGCATCGGGCAGCCCCGGTGATGTGACCTTTACGTGTATGTCCCCCGGCTCGCCCTTTGCGGCGATGATAGCCACGAGCCTGCCGGAGAAGAGCCTTCTTGATGTGGCCTTGTATTCCTCAAAGTCGGTGGAGTCGCCGTTGTCAAGCCCTACAAGGCGGCCTGCCCCCGTTACCTCCACATTCATCCTGCTGCGTGCATTGGCGACGAATACGCCGTTCCTGTCGGCTGTGGATATATCAACATAGATTAGATCACGGCCGTCCGCCTTCAAGGTGTCGGTCTCAGGCACTATGACTATCCTTGCCCCGTCCTCAAAGGAGCGGACGGTGTCACGGGCGATCTCATTCCCGTTTTCGTCATAGGCTACGGCGCAAAGCTCGCCTCTGGTGTATTTGAGGGAGGCATCAAGGGTCAGCTCATGGCCGTTCTCGTGGTCTATCTCCTTTTCTGCAATAAGGTTGCCGTCACGGAAGAGAGCTACCTTAGGGGCATTTGATGCCACACGAACATCAACGTCCTGCCCTTCGGTGAAGTCCCAGTAGGGGAATATGTGTACGAAGGGGCTGTCCTTGTATGAGGTCCACTCCCCCTTGTAGATGTAGAATGTGTCCTTGGGGAAGCCTGCGGTGTCTATCTGGCCGAAGTAGCTGTTCTTGGTGTCGTAGGGGGTGGGCTCCCCGATGTAGTCAAAGCCCGTCCAAATGAACTGCCCTGCGGAGAACTTGGCATCCCTGTCCTGAGTGATGTTGTATTCGCTGTTTACAGCGCCCCAGCCGGTGGTGCAGTTGCCAAGGCCGGAACACTGCTTGTCGTCGTCGGCAAGCACCTTCTGGGACAGAGGGAAGTGGTATATGCCCCTGGACTGCAGGGTGGAGGCTGTCTCCGAGCCGTAGATGAACCAGTCGGGATGTGCTTTGTGGTGCTCCTCATAGAGCCTTTCGGCATAGTTGTAGCCCGCAAGCCGCACTATCTGAGCGCAGCGCTGCGCCCCCTCCCACTGCATATAGTTGGAGCCTATGGTGATGTATCTGCTGCTGTCGTGGGAGAGCACCAGCCCCTGCAGGCGGGAGGCTATCTCCTGACCGTGGTCGGAGGCGTGGGTGTCGTATATCTCGTTGCCTATGCTCCATGCGGCGATACAGGGGTGATTGCGGTCACGCCTTATCCATGCTGCCACGTCCTTGGGCACCCATTCCTTGAAGAAGCGGCCGTAGTCATAGTCGGTCTTGCTGGATTCCCACATATCAAAGCCTTCGCAGATGACTACAAAGCCCATCTCATCGCACAGCTCCAGAACCCCTGTGTCCGGGGGATTGTGGGAGGTGCGAAGTGCATTCACACCCATTTCACGCAGCTTTTTGAGCTTTCTCCTGAAAGCAGCCTTGTTGAACGCCGCACCAAGAGCACCGTTGTCGTGGTGCTCACAGACACCGTACAGCTTTACGTGCCGCCCGTTGAGTAAAAATCCTTTGTCCGTATCGAATACCATGCTGCGCACACCGAAGGCGGTGCTGTCAGCGTGTATGGTGTTTCCGTCCTTTTTGAGGCAGACCTTGAAGGTGTAGAGCTGCGGGTCATCAATATCCCATATGGCAGGGTCGTCTATCTTCATGTTGATGGTATTTACGGAGTATACACAGCCATCTCTGCGCAGGCTCTCATCAATGCGGGAAATGTCTGCGGCAGTCATTTCTGATCTTGCGCTGCAAATGACCTTTCCGTCCTTTTCTATTGCATATTCAAGGGTGTATCCCGCAACACCTGTTCCCTCGGGGCGCTCACATTCCACCCTTGCGGTGACATTGCCGTCTGCATCAGCGGTTACATATATGCCGTCATTGAGTATGTGTACGTCGGGGTAGCTTATTATGTACACATCACGGAATATCCCCGCTCCCGAGTACCAGCGGGTATTGGGGCAGTGGTAGTTGACCCTTACCGCAATGAGGTTGTCCCCTTTTTCAAGGAGATCCGTTATATCGGTGCAGAAGGGGGTATAGCCGTACTTCCATTCAATGGCTTCCCTGCCGTTTACATAGACGGTGCTGTCCATGTAGACACCGCCAAAGCACAGCAGTGTGCGCATACCCTCGGCCTTGTCCGTGCTGAAATGCTTTCTGTACCAGCCCGTGGAATTCTTGTAAAGATCCTTTACATGGCCTATCATCCAGTCGTGGGGAATATCCACGCTGTGCCAGCCTTTTGCCTGTTCATACTCTGTGTCCAGCGGATTCTCGGAGAATTCCCATCCGTCACAGAACAGCTTTTTGTAATTCATAAGATCACCCCGACATTTGGAAAAGCAAAAAACACTTATCCATTTTATGCCCTTAATTATACAACATTGACATAGGTTCTGTCAAGGGATTTGAAGCAAGAAAATAGAAGTTTTGCAATGAAAAAGCCGCCGGAGTTCCGGCGGCTCGTGTTCCGTCTATACTTGCAGCATATGACCTCTGTCATCTGTTTCCTTGCTCCTGACTTCCTGCATGAAACGCTTCATTTTTTCATAGTCCTTGAAGCCGTCAGTCTCCAGACCGGAGCTGGCATCCACACCATAGGGGGAAAGTTCTTCCACAGCAGCCCTTACATTATCGGGGGAAAGCCCTCCCGCAAGGAAATAATCCCTTTCAAGACCTTTTAGCACAGCGGTGTCAAGGGTCTGCCCGGAGCCCATCCCCGAATCAAGGAGGATGTGATCCGCACAGGAGCGCTGCGCCGCCCCAAGGTCATCCTCACTGCGGATGATGAACGCCTTTATGACAGTGATCCCCATATCCTGCAAAGTGTGGACGCAAGTTTCGTCCTCGTGCCCGTGGAGCTGTGCCGCCTTTATTATCCCCTGCCTGTACAAGCGTGCCACGGTCTCCGTGTCTTCGTCCACGAACACCCCCACAGGGGTTATGCCCTCATGGAGCATTGCCGTAAAGCCCTTTGCAGTCTCCGGGGTGATGTACCTTCTGCTTTTCGGTGCAAACACATAGCCCACATAGTCGGGCATAAGCTCATTTGCGTATGTGATGTCCTCTTTGCGGCGCATACCGCACAGCTTTATCTTAGTCATAGCCCTTTAAGCTCCATGAGCTTCTCACGCTTGTCCGTGGCACGCATGAGGGTTTCCCCCACAAGCACCGCATCCACACCGCTCTTTCTTAGCAGTGCCACGTCTTCGGCGACCTTTACCCCGCTTTCGGATACGAACACACAGTCAGGGGGCACCAGTTCTCTCAGCCGCAGGGCATTTGCAGTATCTACGGAAAAATCCTTCAGGTTGCGGTTGTTCACACCTATGACCCTTGCCCCCGCACCAAGAGCTGTGCGTATCTCGTCTTCGTCGTGAGCCTCCACCAGTGCGGACAGCCCAAGGGTATCACATATCTCCAGAAAGCGTGAAAGCTCATTTTGTGTGAGTATGGAGCATATGAGGAGCACTGCCTTTGCACCAAGGAGCTTTGCCTCGTAGATCATGTATTCATCCACGGTAAAGTCCTTGCGAAGACAGGGTATCTTTACATTCTCCGCTATCTGCCGCAGATACTCCGTATCCCCTAAAAACCAGCGGGGCTCGGTCAGCACGGAGATGCAGTCAGCACCTGCCGCCTCATATTCCCGTGCAATGTCGAGATAGGGGAAGTCCTCTGCTATTATGCCCTTTGAGGGGGATGCCTTCTTGCATTCGCATATAAAGGCAATGTCATCCTTTTTCAGCGCCTTTTCAAACTCAAAGTCCCCACGGGGGAGGGACAATGCCCTCTCCCGGATCTCGTCCGTGGATATCCTCTGCTTTGAAAGAGCCACCCGCTCTGCGGTGCTCCGGGCTATCTCGTCAAGTATGTTCATGTTTTGCCTTTCGTGGTACGGTCATGTGTTTGACTTTTCAACGAAGCTCTCCATGGCGGCAAGTGCGGCACCGCTGGAAATTATCTTCTCCGCTGCCTTTATGCCCTCTGCCATGCTGTCAGCCTTGCCCCCTATGTATATGGCAGCGCCCGCATTAAGGAGCACTGCGTTTCTCTTGTACCCTGTAAGGCGGCCTGAAAGGATGTCACGGGTGATCTGGGCGTTCTCCTCGGGAGTCCCCCCCACCAGATCCTCCTTCTCACAGCGGACAAAGCCGAATTCCTCGGGAGTTATCTGATAGTTTTTCAGCCAGCCGTCCTTGTATTCGCATACAAGTGTGGGGGCGGAGAGGGAGATCTCATCCAGCTTGTCTGCACCGTACACCACCATGCCCCGCTTTGAGCCCAGCTTCATCAGCACCTCAGCCACAGGCACCAGCAGCACCTCATCGTATACCCCCAGCAGATGCCTTTTAGGATGTGCGGGGTTGGTGAGAGGTCCCAGGATGTTGAACACCGTGCGGAAGCCCAGCTCCTTTCGTATGCTGCCCACATACTTCATGGATGTGTGGTACTTCTGGGCAAAGAAGAAGCAGAAGCCCACCTCTTCAAGCAGCTCCCTGCACTTTTCAGGCTCAAGGCTGATGTTTGCACCGAGGGCTTCAAGACAGTCTGCGGTGCCCGACAGGGAGGATGCCGCACGGTTGCCGTGCTTTGCCACCTTTATGCCGGCAGCGGCGGTGACGAATGCAGATGTGGTGGAGATGTTGAAGGAGCGGGAATTGTCTCCCCCTGTGCCCACTATCTCCAGCAGATCCATGTCATTTTCAAACTTTGTGGCGGCATCACGCATGGCGGCGGCACAGCCTGTTATCTCGTCTATGGTCTCCGCCTTTGTGCTCTTTGTGGAAAGGGCTGCAAGGAATGCCGCATTCTGTGTGGGTGTGGTCTGCCCCGACATTATCTCGGATATGACGGTGTATGCCTCATCGTAGCTGAGGTCTTCCTTGCTTACTATCTTTACTATTGCTTCCTTGATCATGGTTATTTCCTCCCGGCACCAACGGCCTGCTTCATTGTTTTTACGTACTCGCCCACATAGGCGGGGGAATCCTTGCCGTATTTCTCGATTATGCGTATTATTGCGGAGCCTACTATGGCGCCGTCTGAAAGGGCTGCCATTTTTGCGGCCTGGGAAGGCTCGGATATGCCGAAGCCCACTGCACAGGGTATATCCGTGTTCTGCCGGATGGTATCGACAATGGCGCCTATGTCCGTGGTTATCTCACTTCTGACCCCTGTCACCCCAAGGCTGGATACTATGTAGATAAAGCCCTTTGCTTCCCTCGCTATCATGGCTATGCGGTCATCCGACGTGGGGGCGATAAGGGGGATGAAGTCAACTCCGTGCTGTGTAGCAGGGAGGGCGAACTCCTCCCGCTCCTCAAAGGGCACATCCGGGAGTATGATACCGTCCACCCCGGTCTCGGCACATCTTTCCATGAATCTGTCCGTGCCGTAGGAGAATACTACATTTGCATAGGTCATGAACACAAAGGGAGTGTTCACATCACGGCGCAGCTCTCTCACCAGCTCAAATGCACGGTCGGTGGTCATGCCCCCAGAAAGTGCCCTGAGATTTGCCCCCTGTATCACAGGACCCTCTGCGGTAGGGTCGGAGAAGGGAATGCCTATCTCTATTATGTCAGCGCCGTTCTCTGCGGCTGCCCTTATGACCTTTGCAGTGGTGTCCGTATCAGGGTCGCCCGCAGTTATAAAGGGTATAAAGGCCTTGCCCCCCTTGAAGGCATCGGTTATCCTACTCATGTATATCCACTCCTCTGTATCTTGCTATGGCAGCACAGTCCTTGTCACCTCTGCCGGATATGGTGACTATCATCACCTTGTCCCTGCCCATCTTCGGGGCTTCCTTAATGGCGTGTGCCACGGCGTGTGCGGATTCTATGGCGGGGATTATGCCCTCCGTGCGGGAGAGATATTCAAAGGCGTTTACAGCCTCATCATCGGTAACAGGCACATATTCCGCCCTGCCTGTATCGTGGAGATATGCGTGCTCCGGACCTATGCCGGGGTAGTCAAGGCCTGCGGATATGGAGTACACCGGTGCTATCTGACCGTATTCGTCCTGGCAGAAATAGGACTTCATGCCGTGGAATATGCCAAGCTTTCCCGTGTTGACCGTGGCAGCAGTCTCAAAGGTGTCTATACCCCTGCCCGCCGCCTCACAGCCTATGAGGCGCACATCCTTGTCATTTATATAGTGGTAGAAGCTGCCTATGGCATTGGAGCCGCCTCCCACACAGGCTATGACCGCATCAGGGAGCCGCCCCTCCGCTTTGAGTATCTGCGCCCTTGACTCTCTTGAGATGACCGCCTGGAAATCACGGACGATAGTGGGGAAGGGGTGGGGACCCATGACAGATCCTAAGCAGTAGTGGGTGTCGGCAATGCGGCTGGTCCATTCACGCATGGTCTCGGATACCGCATCCTTCAGGGTGGCAGTGCCGCTTTTCACAGGGATGACATCAGCCCCCAGGAGCTTCATGCGGTATACATTCAGCGCCTGCCGCTTGGTGTCCTCCTCGCCCATGAACACCACACACTCCATATCCAGAAGGGCGGCGGCTGTGGCAGTGGCAACTCCGTGCTGACCTGCACCTGTCTCCGCTATGAGCCGTGTCTTGCCCATTTTCTTTGCAAGCAGCGCCTGCCCCAGGACGTTATTTATCTTGTGGGAGCCTGTGTGGTTGAGATCCTCACGCTTTAAGTATATCTTGGCGCCTCCCAGATCTTTTGTCATCTTCTCCGCATAGTAGAGCAGGGAGGGTCTGCCCGCATAGCTGTTGAGCAGCTCTGTCAGCTCCCTGTTGAAATCAGGGTCATCCTTGTATCTGTTGTATGCGTTTTCAAGCTCTATCACAGCATTCATCAGGGTCTCGGGTATGTACTGCCCTCCGTGTATGCCAAATCTTCCCTTGGACATTTTAGTTTCTCCTTATCTTAATGAAATTCTCAAGCATCCTGCGCCCCTGTGGTGTCATTATGGACTCAGGGTGGAACTGCACCCCGTATATGGGGTATTCCCTGTGATGTATCGCCATTATCTCGCCGTCATCGGAAACAGCGGTGACTTCAAGACAGTCCGGCATGGTGTCCCTGTCTGCCGCAAGGGAATGATACCTTGCAACGGGGGTGATCTGCTCTATGCCCTCAAACAGCGGGTCAGGGGCGAGTATCTGCACCGGGGACTGCTTGCCGTGCATGAGCCGCCTTGCGTATGTTATGGTCGCACCGTAGGCGGCGCATATGGCCTGATGACCAAGGCACACCCCCAATGTGGGTATCCTTTTGCACACCGTCCCTGCCGCCTCCACGATGATGCCTGCATTCTCCGGTCTGCCGGGGCCGGGGGATATGATTATGTGATCCGGGGACATCTCCTCTATCTCAGCCACGGTCATTTCGTCATTGCGTATGACCTTTATATCCGGGCATATATCTCCCACAAGCTGATACAGATTGTAGGAAAAGCTGTCGTAATTGTCTATGAGAAGTATCATGGCTGCCTCCTTACTCGTCTGCATCCTGTGCGGCTTTAAGGGCGTTTATTACAGCCGCCGCCTTGTTGATGCATTCATTGTATTCATTTTCGGGGATGCTGTCTGCCACTATGCCCGCACCGCTTCTCACAAAGACCCTGCCGTTCTTCTTGTAGGCTATGCGTATGGCGATGCAGGTGTCCATATTCCCCGCAAAGTCTATGTAGCCTATGGCGCCCCCGTATATGCCCCGCTTGTTGTTCTCAAGCTCTGCTATGATCTCACAGGCCCGTATCTTCGGCGCTCCCGAAAGGGTGCCTGCCGGGAGCACCGCCCTTATGGCATCAAGGGCATCATACCCGTCGGCTATCTCCCCCCTTACGGTGGAGCCTATGTGCATTACGTGGGAATACCTCTCTATGCTGTGGAGCTTTTCCACCTGCACCGTGCCGAAGCGGCTTATCCTGCCAAGGTCGTTTCTCCCTAAGTCCACCAGCATATTGTGCTCTGCCAGCTCCTTCTCATCGGCTAACAGCTCTTTTTCAAGCTGTATGTCCTCCTCGTAGGTCCTTCCCCTCTTGCGGGTGCCTGCCAGGGGGAAAGTGTGCAGCACTCCGTCCTCCAGCTTTACAAGAGTCTCCGGGGAGGCTCCTGCTATCTCCACGTCCGTGCCTGAAAAATAGAACATATAGGGGGAGGGGTTTATGGTGCGCAGTATGCGGTAGGTGTCAAATAGTGAGCCTTCAAACTCAGCGCTCAGCCTGTTGGACAGCACCACCTGGAATATATCCCCCTCACGGATGTACTCCTTAGCTCTTTCCACCATGGCACAGTACCGATCCTTGTCAAACAGGGGAGTGACCTCACCTGTGAGCTTCCCCGCCATGGGGTGCTGCTCCGTCCTTTTCCGCAGCAGCTCCGCCATTTTCTCTATCTCGTACTTAGCCTTGTTGTAGCCCGCCTCTCCTTCGCTAAGGCGCATATTGGCAATGAGGACTATCTTCTGCCTGAAATTGTCAAAGGCTATGACCTTGTCAAAGAGCATGAGGTCAACATCCTTGAAGTCCTCTGTGTCCTCTGTTTCGATTTGCAGTGCCTTTTCGGAATATTTGAGGTAATCATAGGAGAAGTACCCCACAAGTCCTCCTGTGAAGGACGGGAGATAGTCAAGGCGGGGGCTTTTGTATTCGGATAGCACCTCACGGATGTATACCGCAGGGTCTGCCGCCTTTATGTGAACCCCGTCGATGTAAAGGTCGTCCCCCTTGGCGGTGATGAGCATTTTCGGGTCAAAGCCCAGGAAGGTGTACCGCCCCCACTTTTCCTTTTCCTGTGCGGATTCAAGGATATAGCAGTGGGCGGAGATGCTCTGCAGCGTGCGCAGCGCCTCAATGGGGGTGCATATGTCCGAGAGTATCTCGCAGGAAAGAGGGAGGATGTCGAATGTGCCCTTGGCGGCATATTCTTTTGCAGTGTCAAAGTCGGGTATTATTCTCATAAAAAAAGCACCTCCGAAAGATAAACAAAAATCGCCCCTGACAGAATCTGTCAAGGACGAACAGTTTACCTATCCGCGGTGCCACCTTGATTCGCATTGCTGCGCACTTAGCAGGATACCAACATATCCCCGGCAACTAAACGTATGCCATCACGTCGCAGAATACTTTGCCCGAAGGCATTTGACTGCGCCCTCAGCGGTCCATTTGCCGTACTGTTTTCCACCCGGCTCTCAGCTTCCCGGGCTCTCTGTAGGATCATATAACGGTTTGATCTCCGCCTCATCGGTTTCATTGGTATGCATGATACACTTTTTTTCGGCTAATGTCAAGGGGTTTGGGTCAAAAACATCAATATGCACAAGTAGTGAAGCAGTGAGCAAGCAAAACATAGCACATTTCACAAACGCTCCTCAGACAGCCGTGTCTCCGAAATATACACCGTACCACACCAGGAATATGTATATAGTCCATATCTTGCGGCTGTTGTCGTATGTGCCCCGCCTGTGGTCATCAAGGAGCCGCATGAGCCTTTTTGTGTCAAAGAAGGCTTCTGCCGCAGGGGAGGTGAAGACATCCTTCATGATGCGGTAATATTTGTCCTCCTTCAGCCATACACGTATAGGCACGGGGAAGCCCAGCTTCTTTCTCTCTGCTGTCTTGTCCGGGGCGGCGGAGAGCGCTGCATTCCTCATGGCAAGCTTTGTGTTCTCCTTGCTGACACGGCATACTGTGGGTATCTGCTGTGCAAGCTCCATCACCCTTTTGTCAAGGAAGGGCACACGCAGCTCCAGAGAATTTGCCATGGACATCTTGTCGGCTTTGAGCAGTATATCCCCCACCAGCCACAGGTGCAGGTCAAGGTACTGCATACGGGTGATCTCGTCCCTGTCCTTGACCTTTGCGTAATAGGGGGCTGTGATTGCGGCAGGGTCGGGGGCGGAGGTCTTTATTTTCAGCAGAGCCTTCCGCTCCTTCGGGGTGAATATGTAGGCATTGCCGATAAAGCGCTCCTCAAGGGTCTGACCGTTCCTCACAAGGAAATTCACCCCCCGTTTGTGGGGGAGAGCCTGGGCTGCTTTGCCCACAGCACGGCGCAGAGACATGGGGAGAGCCTTGTACGCCCTTGAACCCAGAGGCTCCTTGTAGACGTTGTAGCCCCCGAATATCTCATCCGCACCCTCGCCGGAGAGCACCACCTTCACATATTCCGATGCCTTTTTGCACACGAAATACAGGGCGATGCAGGAGGGGTCGGCAAGGGGCTCGTCCATGTGATACTGTATTTTCGGGATGTTTTCCCAGTATTCCTCCGGGGTGATGACCTTGCTGATGTTCTCCTTGCCGATATAGGATGAAAATTCCTTTGCGTAGCCTATCTCATTGTATTTCTCATCCTCCCCGAAGCCCACGGTGAAGGTCTTGTCCACATCCGCCACCGATGCCACATATGAGGAGTCCACCCCCCCGGAGAGGAAGGAGCCTACCTCCACATCCGCTATCTTGTGAGCCCTTACAGAGTCCCTGAACACTTCCCCTATCCTCTCAGCCCACACATCCGTATCCTCTTCCTGAGAGGGGGTGAATTCCACGTCCCAGTAGCGCTTGATGGACATTTTTGTGCCGTCAAAGAGAAAATAGTGGGCAGGGGGCAGCTTGTAGACGTTCTTGAAGAAGGTCTCATTGGTTGGGGAGTACTGGAATGTGAGGTAGTTTTCAAGGGCAGCGGTGTTCAGCTCCTTTTCAAAGCCGGGGTGGGGGAGGAAGGACTTTATCTCCGAGCCGAACATGAGCATCTTCCCGAACTTTGCGTAGTAGAAGGGCTTAATGCCGAACATATCCCTTGCCCCGAAAAGGGTCTTTTTATTCCTGTCCCAGATGATGAAGGCAAACATTCCCCGCAGCTTTTCCGGCAGGCCGCAGCCGTATTCCTCGTAGCCGTGGACAAGCACCTCTGAATCCGTGTTTGTCCTGAAGGAGTGCCCCTTTGACACAAGCTCCTCCCGCAGCTCGCGGTAGTTGTATATCTCACCGTTGAACATGAGCACAAGGCTTTTGTCCTCGTTGAATATGGGCTGATCCCCGCTCTCGCTGATGTCGATGATGGAAAGCCTGCGAAAGCCCATGGCAATGTCACCGTCGATGTACTGCCCCTGTGAATCGGGCCCCCGGTGAACGATTTTGTCCATCATATCTGTCAGTATTTTACCGGCATTTTCCATGACCTGCGCCTTTGCACCTGTGAATCCTGTAAATCCGCACATACTATCACCTACAAAATGAAAGATAAATAATATCATCTTGCATTATACAACTTTTTGGCAGGTTTGTCAAGGGCAAATACGGGATAATGATGAATAAACTGCCAAAAGAAAATGCAGGAAGTGATTTGCAATGTTGCATTCCCGGCAGATGATGTGACACATCTCACAGCAACCGACCTCCCGACAAATCAGACGAGGACATCGCCGAAGAAATGCCCGGATATACTGATCTGTAACATGGAAAGATACCCTGTGCAAACACAAAGGCTGCTAAGCGATCAGCTTGGCAGCCTTTTGATCTGTGTCCTGCATACTCCCCGGGATGTACTGCACTCTATCCCATGTGGAGCTTATCCAGCAGTGCATTCTGAAGCACCTGGGAGAAATTGATGCCCTTATGCTCAGCCTCCGCATTTAGCCATGAGGGGATAGAAAGGGTCTTTTTCACAAAGCGTGTGTTCATTTTTTCACGAAAGGGCGGCATGAAAACATCCACCAGTATGATGGACTGTCCCTTTTCCGTGGGGATATCCGCAATGCTGGAGGGCTCGGGGATCTCCTCATTATCCTGCTCCATGCCGTACAGATGGAGCCGCAGAGCCTCCTTTGAATTCTTCACTGCCTCATCAACTGTATCCCCGCAGGGGAGACAGCCGGGCAGATCGGGAAACTCAATGGATATGCCGTCATCCGCAAAACTGAAAACAGCAGGGAAAACATATGTATCTTTCATATCGGTGCCCCCTTAATCAAATTCTATGCCGGCTTGTTTTTCAATGCTTTTAAGAGTGCCAAGAGGTATATCCTTTTTGGGGTGGGTGACAGTTACCCGCCCTTTTTTAGAAGGATGCTTGAACTGGTGATGGTCTCCGTCACAGCAAACCTCAAACCATCCGTCAGCTTTCAGTTTGCGTATGACCTCTCTTGATGAATACTGTTTCATCACATCACCTCATTGTTATTATAGCACGTAATTAATTACGTGTCAAGTGGAAAATCAAACATCGCCGGAGATCCATACTAAAGATCCCCGGCGATGTTATATGCTCAGCTTATTTATTGCCGCACCTTACTCATACCTCAGCGCCTCTATGGGGTCAAGCTTTGCCGCCTTGTTTGCGGGGTAGTAGCCGAAGAATATGCCGATAGCCATGGAAAAGCCCACAGCAAGGAATATGGAGCCTATTGAGGGTGCTGCCATGGTGCCTATGATAAGACCTGCCACGTTGCCCATGAGTATGCCCACAACTATGCCTATGGTGCCGCCTATAAGGCAGATGATGACAGATTCCGTCACAAACTGTGTGCGTATGGCGGAATTGGGTGCTCCCAGAGCCTTCCGCACGCCTATCTCACGGGTGCGCTCCGTCACGGACACCAGCATGATGTTCATAACGCCTATGCCCCCTACCAGCAGGGAGATGCCCGCAATTACGGATATTGCAAGGGAGAGGACGCCCAGTATCTCGCTTATCATGTCCATCTGGGACTGGGCGGTCTGGTAGTATACCTCGATGGCATCGTTGTCACGGTAGTGGGAGTTGTTCAGGTAATCCGTGACCTCACGGCAGAATGCATCCGCATCCACGTCCTCATTGGTAAGTACCGAGAAGCTGTAGAAATCCTCGCTGGCATCCAGCATACGCACATAGGTGGTGTAGGGAATGTATACCTCCGAATTCCAGCTGTCAAGGTCGATAAAGCTGGAGAGCATGGCGGGGAGTTTGTACTCATATATGCCCACCACGGTAAATTCAAACATACGTCCCTGTATCAGCACCGTAAGGGACTTCCCGATGGCTGTCCTTGTGGAGCCGTAGAGCTTCTTGGCCTGCCCCTGGGAGATAAGGCATACCGTGCTGCCCCTGTCGCAGTCCTTGTCGGAAATGTTTCGCCCCGCCACTACAGGGGAGCTGTTTGTCAGCATGTAGCCGCCGTTCACGCCGTATACCTGGGCATCGTATTCCTTGCGGCGGATGGTGACTGTGCCCTGCTGGCTGCCGCTGTACAGGGAGAGCGCCTTTATATCCTCTGAAAAGTGTTCCCCAACCTCATCCACCATTTCAAAGGTGATGAAGTCCTCATCAAGATAGTAGTCCCTCTGTGCATCCTCCTTCATGTGGATGCCAAAGCCTACCATATTGGCACCTCCCACAGAGGAGAATATGCCCTTTACGCTGCTCTCCATTATGGCACCAAGGGTGCTTATGGTGATAACGGAGCTGATACCTATGATTATGCCCAGCATGGTGAGCAGGGAGCGCATCTTATTGGCTTTCAGCCCTGCTATTGCCAGCATAATGTTTTCCCAGAGACCCATCAGCCCACCTCCTTGCGGGAGAGAACAGCCTCTGCTTCATTGCGGGGCTGTGCGCCCTGTGCCGCTGTTTCCTGTGTCTGCTCGTTCTGCACTGCCTGTTCCTGTTTGTCCTGAGTGCTTTGTGCGCCCTGTGCAGCTTCCGGGGGCAGGCTGTCGGAGATGATGTTCCCGTCGGATATGGTGATTATGCGCTCAGTCTCCGCTGCAAGCTCCCCGTTGTGGGTGATGAGGACTATGGTCTTCCCCTGCTCACGGTGGAGCTTGTGGAAAAGATCCATGACCATGCGCCCCGTGCGGCTGTCAAGTGCGCCTGTGGGCTCATCCGCCAGGATGATGGCGGGGTCGTTTGCCATAGCCCTTGCAATGGCGATACGCTGCTTCTGTCCGCCGGAAAGCTCATTGGGCATATGGGATGCCCTGTCGGACATCTCCACCAGCTCCAGCAGCTCCAGTGCGTGCCGTTTGCGGTCTGCTGCGCTGACCCCCGCATACATCATGGGCAGCTCCACGTTCTTCAGGGCGGAGGTGCGTGAGATAAGGTTGAAGTTCTGGAATACAAAGCCTATGTGGCGGTTTCGTATCTCGGAAAGCTCCTTGTCGTTGGCAAGCCCCACATTGGTGCCGTTCAGGAAATACTCTCCCTCCGTGGGGCGGTCCAGCGCCCCGATTATATTCATAAGTGTTGATTTGCCCGACCCTGACTGACCCACTATGGACACAAACTGCCCTGTGGGTATCTTGAAGTCCATGCCGTGGAGTATCTCAAGCTCGTTGGGCTCCCCTACATAGAAGCGCTTGATGATGTGCCGGGCATCTATCATATATCCTGCCATGTTTCACCTCAGTACAGCTACTGCTTGTCAGCAGCAGGCGCCAGCTGCAGCAGCTGCCCCTCCGTGTGGTCTGCGGCATTGTTGATGACAAGCATACCATCTGTCAGCTCATCAGAGGAGATCTCCACCTCGGTGTCGGTCTCAAGGCCTGTGGTGACGTTTATGCGCTTTGCCACGCCCACGGTCTGGCCGCTCTTTTCATCCGCTGCCTGCTCCTCGGCTACAAGTATGTAGCTGCCGTTGTCGTCCTCTGCAAGGCAGTCATATGCCACGGCGAAAACATTGTCCTTGCTGTCGGTCACAAGGTGACCCTTTGCATTCATGCCTATGAGCACGCCCTTGTCCTTGGTGTCGTCTATGCCCACCTTTACAACGAAGGTGGCTGTGCCGTCGCTCTTGCCGTCTGCACCCTTCTTTGCGGCAGGGGCTATCTCGGTGATGGTGCCCTTGAACTCATCCTCGCCTATGGAGGGCACCTCCACGGTAACGGCTGAGCCCATGCCTATGCTGCCTATGCTGTATTCCTTGATGTCACAGGTCATCTGCAGGGAGTCCACATCCTCTATGAGGAACAGACTGCCGTTGGGAACGGTGCCGGGGTTGCAGTAGACAGCGGTGACGGTGCCGTCGCAGGGAGCATATATCACACAGCTGTCAAGTCTTTCTTTAAGTATCTCCAGAGCGATCTCCTGGGTGGAGTTGTCCCCGGATATGATCCTCTGCTTGTCTGCGGAGGCCTTCAGGGATGAAAGGGTGCTCTGTGCGTTCCTTGATGCGATGTCGTAGGTCTCCCTTGCGGATGCAAGAGCAGAGTTTGCGTCGTTGAGATTTGTCCTTGCAGAGTCAAGCGCTTCCTTGTACTGATCCACGCTCTTGGTCTTCCCCTCAGCCGCATCCTTCTTTGTCTGTTCAAGGGACTCCCTTGCGTTGTCAAGGGTGCGCTTTGCACGGTCAAGGGTGCGCTCAGCGGATTTCACAGCGGTGTCGTGCTGGGCATCTATCTTTGCCTTTGCCTCGGTGTAGGCAATGAGTGCTTCCTTGTAGCTGTCCTCCTTCTTTTCGGGGTCGTTTGCCTTGATGAGGTCGTCAAGGGCGGTCTTTGCGCTGTCGGCGGCAGTCTTTGCGGCATCCACCATCTCCTGTGTCACAGCATCCTCGCTGCCCTCGGAGAGAGCCAGCTTGTTGGAGGCCTCGCCGAACCTGACCGAAAGGCTGTTGTACTGCTTGAGCGCCTTTTCATAGGTGCTCTGCGCCTCTATTATCTTGTCCATGTTCCTGTCGGAGAAGCGCTTTTCGTACTTCTCCAGCTCGTCGTCATAGGTCTTTTTCAGTGCTCTGATGTCAACGTAGTCCTCTGTGTCACGCTCCCTTACAGCGGTGTCGTAGTCCGCCTGAGCAAGGGAGAGCTCATATTCTGCGGAAGATACGCTGTTCTCAGCGGTGCGGATCTGGGAATCGTAGTCCACCTTCTTCCCGGAGAGGGCGTCGTCATAGTCCTTCTGAGCCTTGTCAAGAGCAGTCTGCGCCTTGTCTGCGGCAGTCTGGGCATTTTCAAGGGAAAGGCGGGCAGAGCGCACCTCGGGATAAGTGCCGTCGTCTATCTGAGCCTTGGTGTCAAGGTACTGCTTCTCCGCATCACTGATGGTGTACCCGGATGAAACGCTCTGGGAATCCATGGAGGTCTGCTGCTGAAGGATCTCGTTTTCAAGGTCGGTGGTGTCAAGTGTGGCGAGCACATCCCCCTTGTGTACCTTGTCGCCGGTCTTCACATTCACCTGCAGTATGCGGTAGTTGAGGGTCGCTACTACCGGCTCGAAGGTGGTGCTTTCCACCACGCCGCTGAGGCCTATCCTGTTTTCAAGCGTCTTCTTCTCAAGTACGGAGGTCTCCGCCGGTACCATCATGTTCATAACGCTCCTTATGAACATTACAATGCCGAATATCACAAGTGCGGCTATGACAAGCAGCACTATGAGCACTGTTCTCCCCTTTTTCTTTTTCGTCTGTGCAGCCATAATGAAGTCCTTTCTTTTCCTTGATAAAGCGGTAAAGGCAGTTGCGCCGCCTTTCCTTTTTTCCAAAATACAAGTTACATTTTAGCATAGTTCGATATCCCCTGTCAATGAAACACGAAGGTTTTTAATGGCTTTTTAATTTTAAAGCTGATAGAGGCAAGGAGTTGGCAGCGGGGAATAGAAGGACTGACAGCGACCTATCTTACTTTTCTTCTTGCACAGAAGTTTCACTTTTCTGAACCGGATAATAAGCTGTATATATCATCGCTTCATCCGGCCCTCAGCCTGACAGGTGCTTATGTTTTAGATTGCCGGGTGCCGGGCTGCTGCTGCCAGTTTACAGCTGATTTCTTCTGTGCCTGTAAAAGAGGAAAGCAAGCCGTTTGATCATTGTTATTGCCCCTGGCAAACTAAAAGCGCACGGTCTGCACCATGCGCTTTTGACTTTATTCTATTGTACACCAAACATAGTATGACATTCAAGGACATATTTAGTCAAACCATGAAGCAATTTCTTCTCGTTCTAACTTGTTTCTGATCTCATAGTATTTTTTATATGCGTTTATAGCTTCTTCGGGCACATTTTCTGTTTTGCCTTGATGGATTTCAACAGAGTATGGTTCACATATTTTCCATAGTTCCGCCATTTCGGGTGTATCAAAGATCCTCATTTGTTGATCATCTCCTTTAAGACATTAGCAGTTCTGTATTCTGTATAAGTTTCATTATATTCGCCGTGCGGGTCAGATCACCTCCATGAAAGGAGGTGATGCTATGATAAAATTATACGTCTTCAACGAAGGAAACTTCACTGCTGATGAAATTCTGAGGGCTTCATCAGCACAATTCCTTTACGGATGGAAGGTCATTTCTCTTACCCCAGCAGCAGGAGAAATGTATGATTTCATCATGATAGTCAAGCACTAATGTGATGTGATCGAACGAACACCCGACCCGGAGAAAACCCGCACCCCTCCTGCTGTGCTCCAAACGCAGCAGGAGGGCTTTTTATTCCCTGACTATATATAGTTCTTTGTAGTACAAATAATACATTATTCTGCATCATCCTCATACAGTCCGTGTTCAATTAAAAATTTTTTAGCAATAGTTGCCGTTATCCTGTCTTTGTCGGGATGATCATCTTTTAAACGCGGATCATCGTAAGCCAGACTGTCAAGGTATGATAAAGGAAACGGCTCTGCACGCTTTAACGCTTCACGAGATAGCCAGATAGCCTCTTTCAATGTATCTGATGCCATATTGTTCACACTCCCTGATAAAATCATATTCGTTGTCCGCAGTATATGGTTCAAACCCAAGACGACGACGCATTATCTTTTCATAAAAACCAGTTTCATTATAAGAATCTGTTTTTTCAAGTGCAAAAGTTTTACCGTTATTTCCAACTACACAAGAATATTTGCAGTTTCTATGGTCATGAAACATTAAAATATCACTAAAAGAAAATGTTTCACCGCTTGCATGGTTGTGTATAGACAGATAAGCGTAGTCTCTTTCAGGAATATCAATTGTTCCACTTCCGATCTCACCAAGTATTATGTCTGACCTTGTACAATCGCTCAATTTTATGGTAAGCCCTGCTTCTGTTCCTGGGGTGAATGGAGACACTGTGTTTAATATTTCCATCATCCCAGATTCAACAGATGAATTCAGTTCATCATTGTTAAATACATTGAAATTTATTCCTTTTTGCAAAACATCATTTGATACAGGGTAGAAATCAAAGCTGCTGTCTTTATTACCTATAATACCACCATTTGAACCGCCTGTCAATCCATTTTTCTCCGCCCACACGGTCTTCATGCTCTTGCTTCTGTCAAACCCCAACACCTGAGTATTCTCATTGTGTGTGCTGAGCCCCTTTTCCTTGCAGAAGTCCTTGTACCTGTCACGGTCAGCCCGGAGCTGACCCGCCGCCTTCTGCAAGCCCTCGGTGTCTCCCGCTTCTTGGAGCATCATGCACTCCCGCTTGTCGGCTCTGATCTTCCGTTCAAGGACTCTTCCCATCATTCAAAAAGCGGCTGTGCAGGGCGGCTCTTCCACGGCATGGCGGTCAATCAATAATTAACATTTACATCAAGCTATATCCATAAAAGTATTATATAATAAAAACGACACTGTGCTGTGTGTCCGGACAGAGGACGGGGCACAGCATTACGACAAGGGGAATGGATCATGTTCAGATACGAAACACATATGCACACATCCGAGGCCAGCGCCTGCGCCTCCTCCACAGGGGCGGAAATGGCGGACAAGTACAAGGCGGAGGGCTACACGGGCATCATCATCACCGACCACTTCTTCAACGGCAACACCTGCGTTGACCGCTCCCTCCCCTGGGACAAGTGGGTGGAGGGCTACTGCAAGGGCTATGAGAACGCCAAGAAGCGGGGAGATGAGATAGGCCTTGATGTGTTCTTCGGCATCGAGTACGGGGATGGCTCCTCGGATTATCTTATATACGGCCTTACCAAGGAATGGCTCATTGCCCACGATGATATTATGAGCCTTGACCTGCCCTCCTTCCTTGAATTCGTCCGCAGTGAGGGGGCTATGGTGATACAGGCTCATCCCTTCCGCATCCGTGACTACACAAGGGGCATCATCCACGCACCACGATTCTGCGACGGCATAGAGATCTTCAACGCCTCCGATGCGGCGACACCCTTCAACGAGCGGGCGAAGATCTACGCCTCCTGGTACGACCTTCCCGGCACGGGGGGCTCGGATTCCCACAACACCACCACATCCTTCCATGCGGGGGGAGTGCTTTCCCCAAGGAAATTCACCTCTGCCCTTGACTACGCAAAGGCTGTGGCTGCAAGAGAAATACAGGTCATAGACAATGCAGAATGAACCCTTCTGACCGGGCTTTTGGGCGGTTTTATACCCTCTATCCCCGCTTTGCAAAGCAATGCGGGCAAAGGAGGAATCAAGCCACCAACTCACCGTCAAAAAAACTGTACACTGTGCACTGTACACTGTACACTCGGACAACAGCCGTCAAACGCAAAGGCATAACCCATTCTTCATTCTGCATTCTACATAAAAAAAATCCTCCCCTACCGTGATAAGCAGAGGAGGATGTTTTTATTGCTGATCACACACCGTACTTGGTGGTCGAAACGGGAACGCCCACGCCCATGGTGGATGCCACGGTGCAGGACTTCAGGTATGTGCCCTTTGCTGCGGCGGGCTTAGCCTTTACGATTGCTTCAAGCAGAGTGTTGAAGTTCTCGGAGAGCTTCTCAGCGCCGAAGGAAACCTTGCCGATGGGGCAGTGGATGATGTTGGTCTTGTCAAGACGGTACTCGATCTTACCTGCCTTTGCCTCAGTAACAGCCTTGGCAACGTCGGGAGCAACTGTGCCTGCCTTGGGGTTGGGCATGAGTCCGCGGGGACCGAGGATCTTACCGAGACGGCCTACAACGCCCATCATGTCAGGGGATGCGATAACAACATCGAAATCCATCCAGTTTTCCTTGGTGATCTTCTCAACCATGTCCATACCGCCGACATACTCAGCGCCTGCCTCCCTGGCAGCATCGTACTTGTCCTCCTTGCAGAATACAAGCACTCTTACGTTCTTACCGGTACCGTTGGGGAGAACAACTGCGCCTCTGACCTGCTGGTCAGCGTGACGGGAGTCAACGCCCAGGCGAACGTGTACCTCAACAGTTTCGTCAAACTTTGCCTTTGCAGCCTTGCAAACAAGGTCAAGGGCATCTGTGGTATCATAAAATCTGCCCGCTTCTACAAGCTTGGCACTTTCGTTATACTTCTTACCGTGTTTCATTATTAATCCTCCTGTAAAGTGGTGGTGTCACCTATGGGTGACTAACGGGACACCGGTGCGTGACCGGTTTACCTCCCACTTGATATTAGGTTCAGTCTACTACCTGAACGCCCATTGAACGTGCGGTGCCTGCGATCATGCTCATTGCGGCTTCTACTGTAGCTGCGTTGAGATCGGGCAGCTTGGTCTCTGCGATCTTTCTCACCTGATCCTTGGTGAGCTTGCCGACCTTGTTCTTGTTGGGCTCGCCTGAACCCTTCTCCAGATTTGCAGCCTTCTTGATGAGTACAGCTGCAGGAGGAGTCTTTGTGATGAATGTAAAGGATCTGTCTGCATAGACAGTGATAACAACGGGGATTATAAGACCGATGTCGTTCTTTGTCCTCTCGTTGAATTCCTTAGTGAATGCCATTATATTAACGCCGTGCTGACCCAGTGCAGGACCAACAGGGGGAGCAGGTGTAGCCTTACCTGCTGCGATCTGAAGCTTGATCAAGCCAACTACTTTCTGTGCCATAATGCACACCTCCAAAAAAATGATTCATGCGACAGTTTAAACATCTGCCGAAACTTCCACCTGTGATACATCAAGGGTGGCAAGTGTTTCTCTTCCAAACATGGAAACGCTGACATCTACCGTACCGGCGACTGTATCTATCGCCTTTACCTCGCCGACAAAGCCCGCCATTGCGCCTGCGGTTATCCTTACCTCGTCCCCTACCTTGTAGCTGTAGGAGAACTCGGAAACGGTCTGTGTCTCGGTAACGCCGAAACGCTCGACCTCCTCGTCACTCAGGGGAACTGCCTTGCCGCCGGGTCCTACAAAGCCCGTAACACCTCTTGTATTGCGAACTATATACCAGCTGTTGTCATTGTTGTTGCCGTCCTCGGAGAGGATCATCTTCACCAGCACGTAGCCGGGGAATATCTTGCGGTCAACCTCCTTCTCCTCGCCCTTCTCGTTCTTTTCAAGAACTCGCTCGGTGGGGATCTGAACGTCCTGTATAACGTCCTGAAGGCCTCTGTTCTCAACAACTCTCAGTATAGTTTCACGTACCTTGTTTTCATATCCGGAATAGGTGTGGACAACATACCATTTTGCAGTATCTGACATTTTTACCTTCCCTTCTTATGAAAACCCGTCAACCGCCGAAGTTGAGCATCGTCTCAAGCAGCTTTGCGAATACAGTGTCCATTGCGAATACCCCAAGGCCTGTCACTATCATGGTGACGATGACCACAGCTGTGTTGTTCACAACGGTCTTGCGGGAGGGCCATACGACCTTCTTGAATTCGCTGCGCAGATCCCTGAAATACTTTGCTACCTTGTTCGGCTTCTTGACATTGTTAGAGGTTTTGCCCTTTACGGCAGGCTTATCCGCTTTATCGGCCTTGGCAGCCTTCTTTGCGGTGTCTTTCTCTGCCATATCAAAACCTCCCGTTACTTGGTCTCTCTGTGAAGTGTGTGCTTCTTGCAGAACTTGCAGTACTTGTTCATCTCGATCCTGTCGGGATCATTTTTCTTGTTCTTCTTGGTGTTGTAGTTGCGCTGTTTGCACTCTGTGCACGCCAGTATTATCTTGACTCTCATTTCGGCACCTCCTGTAAATTCGGATCTCTCCGTAAATTGCCTCCCTCAGTCGGGTGCGCCCCAAAGACTGCCTCACGGATATGCCTTGCAGCCGCACATCCCTTCCGCACTTTCCAAGGTACGCAAAAAAAGCCCCAAAAAGAGGTATATAAATATTACCACAAAAATTCATCCCTGTCAAGGCTTTTTTGGCCCCGCAGGATTTTTTGTCAGATTTATGCAATTTGCCCGAAACTGTCCACTGCTAATTGTACAATGTTCAGTGGACAGCCTGCCGGCAGGTTACCTGCACTCGACGGACTCGACAGTTTTTTGTCGAGTCACTTGATGGAATATGCGTTCTTAATGCTTCTTTACCTCTCCGAGCCTATCCCTCACATTATCAGCATAACAGCAAATGCCGCAAGGGAGCCCCCAAGGGACACCACTATCAGGGGAAGGCCGAAGTATGCAAGGATCACTGCCGCAGCCGTCCCCACAGCCGCAGAAAGGGTATCACCGGTGGAGTAGAATATGGCGGGGAAGGTCATGGCAGACAGCACAGCGTATGGGATGTAGAACAGGAAGGAACGCACGAAACGGGAGCGTATTTTCCCCCTGACTGCCGCAAAGGGTATCACACGGATAAGGTAGGTGACACCCGCCATTACAAGGATATACAGTGCTATGCTCATGCCTTTTCCTCCTTATCATCAGCCGCAGGGAACAGCAGAGCCGCCGCTCCTGCGGACACTGCCCCCGCTATGATGACCCCGAACCCTGCCGAAAGGGAGGGGAACAGGAGCTTTAGGCCTATGGACAGAGCCGCCGCCGTTGCCACGGTGAACAGTACATTCTTCTCCTTTTTCGAGGGAGGTATTATTAGCGCCACAAACATACCGTATATCATGATGCCCAGGGCGTTGGACACCATTGTGGGCAGCACATCCCCCGCCACTGCCCCCAGCACCGTGCCTGCCACCCAGCCCATAAAGCCGTCTGTGATAAGGCCGTACATATAGCCGGGTGCCACCCGCCCGGGGTGCATGGAGGCAAGGGCGAATATCTCATCAGTGATGCCGTAGGCGGCTATGAGGCGGTGACCCGTGTTAAAGGAGCTGTCCAGCCGCTGTGAAAGGGACAGCGCCATCAGGGAGTACCGTATATTTATCACAAGCTGTACCAGAGCCATTTCAATAAGGGTGCCGTTTTCCGCAATGACGGTAACTCCCGCCGCCTGACCTGCGGAGGTGAGATTAGTCGCAGATATGACAGTTGCCTGCAATACAGTAAGCCCCGCCCTTACAGCGGTTATGCCGAAGCCGAAGGACACCGCCAGATAGCCGAGACCCACGGGGATGCCGTCCCTGAGACCCTTTGTATAATTCATCAAAACACCACGCTATGCAGGGGGAACATCGCCCCCAAAAAACAAATTGCCCTGCAAGGGCAACACTATCATACCACAATCAAGAACACATTGCAAGAAAATTTTTTGTAAAATGAGAAATACGGCATTCATGGGTTGTATTGTAAATAGCAGCCGAAGTCTTCGGCAGTTCGCCTGCCCCCTATTACCTATTACTTATGAGGTGTTCACTATGAAAAAAATGATACTGCTGACAGCCGCACTTCTCCTCTGCTCCTGCGGAGAAAAGACGGTGCAGACCCTGCCCCCGGAGGAAACAACAGCTGTGACCTCAGCTGCATTCCTGCCAGATGATGAGTATTCCGAGGAAAAAACAGCGGCATCACAGGTGGATGCCGCCGTAACAGAGTATTTCACCTCCGTGGCTCAGCCTGCGGACACAGGCTCCCTCACCGTCACCGATACCGTTACCACAGCACACGAGCCTGACCCGGATATGTCCCTTGTGACGGGGTACTATTTCCTGTGCGACAACGGGGTGGATATGTTCATCGCCGACAGCCAATTCATGACAGGTCCTGTGATCCTTTACGACTATGATATGTCTGACTTTGACAGCGGTGACCTGATACGAATCGAGTGCTACGGCTTTGAGGAAAGCTATCCCATGGGGTGCCGCCCTGAATGGGCGGAGCTTATCGAGCCCGCAGGGTCACATCCCATGCCCCAAAGCGTCACCGACACCCTTGCGGAGATAACACAGTACGGCTATTACAACGAGCTCTACACCCCCATGTACGGAGACAGGTTCGCTGATGTAACATACCGCATGGCTGCCCTGGAGTTTGAGCCTGTTTCCTGCGATGGTCTCCCCGAATACACCCTTTACACCGCCGACGGACAGGTGTATTTCATCAACCTTACCGATGGATGGGCATGGAAGGACGGGCTTCCCGACTCCGAGGCGAAACTCCCCGCCGACCTTGTGCAGCTCATAGAGGAAAACCGTGACAGCCTTGATATGCAGCCCTCACAGTGGAACAGCTGACAGCTAATAGTGAATAGCTGGTAGTTGTCAAAGGTCGAAAGCAAATTGCCTCTTTCCCTGCAAAGGCGTTGCTTTTGCGGGGCAGAGGCTAACGAGGAGCAGGGAGGTGCCGCCTGCGGGGATTTGTTATGCATTGACCTGCAATATCTTAGCCTTGCTGAGAAACGGAAGATGTATCTCTTTAGTGAGAAATCTTAATGCAGCTTTGCCTGCTTCTTTAAGAACTGTTTTTAGTCTTGAACCATCTTCATTTTTGGCAAAAAGCCCACTGACTGCACCGCCTACGACAGCGCCGACAGGCCCGAAAACTTTTCCGGCAATGTCTGTGGCTGCGGTGAGTATCTTCCCCTTATGCTGCTGCCACATTCCCGAAACCGCAGCTACCGCAGTGTTCTTCATATCAACAAGAGCCTCGGTTACGGACATATTGCCCTTGACAACTTCTGCCATCACTCTTGCTCCCTCAACTGCCCTGAAAGCAGTTGCCGCAAGCGTGCTTGTGGCTGTCGGTGGCAGATACCCGCTTTCTTCGGCGACTTTCAAGCCGGCGGAAACCGCTACCTTCAAGCCTGAACAAGCACCGCCGACAAGTGCATCAGCCATAAAATCCCTGTCGTGCAGGACTTCACCGATGCCTTCTTCGGAAGCCTTTACAAAGACATCGGATGCGATCTCTTTCATGCTTGTCATGCCCACATTAAGTGCCAGACTTTTCAGGTTATCCTTTAGCTTGTAGTCGTTCCAGTTGTCGTCCTGCCAGTCTTCATCTGCGGAAATGTCGATAGGCTCTGCTTCAATCGTTTCATCGAGGCCTTTCTGAGCGCTGACTATGCCGTTGAAGAATGCGGCGGCTGTCCTTGCCTTTTCACCGTTGCTCATGCTGTCGCTCATGATCTCATCGGCAAGCCAGCCCTCGGCAGACTGTCCGTTTTCTACAGCCTCATTCACAGCGGCCTTTTTCTGCTCCATAAGGTCGAGAGTATCCAGTATCTCGCCCGATATGGTATGTATAGCATTGACTGATCTTGCATGCAGTTTTTCACCGAGATAGCTTTGCAGCCATTCGGCGGGTGTCTGTTCTTCATTATGTGACGAATAGTCGGCTATTGCTTCACGGATGGATGATGATAAGTCGGACATTTCTAACTCCTTTATATGCAGGGATCATTTTGCGTTTTCCATAAGACATAACTTATAAATAAAAGGCTAACTGGTTAAGTTTTTCCTGCGCCTTGCGATCTCCTTGTTCAGCAGCTTTTTTAAACCACTTTGCTGCTTTTGAAAAATCCTTCTGTACGCCATACCCATTGTCGTACATTACTCCAAGACTATATTGTGCACCGCGATGCCCTTGTTCAGCAGCTTTTTCAAACCACTTTGCTGCTTTTGAAAAATCCTTCTGTACGCCATACCCATTGGCGTACATTGCTCCAAGATTAAATTGCGCATCGGGATGACCTTGTTCAGCAGCTTGCTGCATTAAGGGAAATGCTTTATCATATTCTCTGTCAGTAATATACTGTTCAGCGATTGAGTATTCATCAGCACCGAGGTTAACGAAGCATATATTTTCTTTTTGATAGTCGGAAAAGGAGTTTTTGCTTTCAAGCATAACCTGCGCTTCGTTCAGCCCGATATATGTGATATTCTTCTTTCCGAAAGGTATAGAGAACTCTCCACCGAACAGATATACCTTCTCCGGCGACATATCAAGTATGTCAAACAGCTCATCCTGATCCATTGCTACAAAGTCAACATTATCAAGGATCTCACTGTCTGCCGTGTATGCGCTGAGTATGCGCAGTTTCTCTTTGCGGCGCTGTATCTCCTCTATATCCACATCTGTATCCTTTGCCTCAATTCCGAATATAGCCGAAAGCCTTGCACCCAGATCCGGCATATCGGTAGAAAGTTCACCTACTGCCGCCGCCTGCTCATCATAGTAACGGTCTTCAAGCCATGTTTTCAGCTTGCCGTCTGTAAAATATCCCAATACGGATTCAAGGTCAAAATGCTCCTGAAGTTCCTCAATAGTGCGTACATCTGCGCCGTCGCTCATATGGAGCGGAAATCTTATCTTACGTGCCATAGTTGCTCCTTACTATACGTGAATACGAGTGAAATTACCAAGCCTTCTTTTTCACTATATTTTTTTTATTTCCTCAGAGGCTTTTTTCATCATCCATTCTTCTGCATGTATCTCTTTACAACCTTGTTTAATAATAACATTATACCACTTTTTTTGCTCACACCTATCATGTCCTAAATAATCTCTATCATATTCTTCAGCAAGGCGTTCACATGCCTTTAAATAACCCTGCTCAGCTGATTTAAATAGATAACCATAAGCAATTTCTTCATTATCTAACCAATTATCGTCATACATCATATATTGTGCAACAGCATTCCCGTCTTCCAGAGATTCGTTGAACATTCTTTCCTCTTTTGATGGTTCAGTTGATATATGATCTAGCTCGTCACAAGGCATATTCAAGATGATAGACTTAGCGGGTGAAAAACCTTTTTCACTTGATTTCATACAAAAAGAACATCCTTTTTTCACATCTATACCATTCATAGCTAATGCTATCTTGATTTTTTTGTTTACCCAAAAATCGTGTATTGAACCAAAATTCAATGCCGTAACTGCAATCTCATACTGTGCCAAAGGATCATCATTATTTGCCATTCTTAATAGATCCGGGATTGCCTTTTCCGCTAAGGAAATAACGTCTTTCATTTTTTCTCGTTTTGATTCTGAGTTTGTCAACGAATTATCGTATATAGAATATGCATATAGAAAGGACGATAGTGGTTCATAAGACCTAATTGCTTTTTCAAGCCATTCAAGCCTTTTTTTACTGCTTATTTGAACAACATTATATCCTTCCATATAATAATGCGCTAATAGATACATTGCTCTTGAATCACCGTCATTTGCAGCTGATTCCAGTATAGGAAATGCTTCTGCAAATTTCCTTTCAAGGAAAAGACGTTCACCATATTCGCCACCATTAAGTGATACTTCGGATGTACTGTCATTTTTCTCTTCTGAAAAGATGTTTTTAAAAAATATGCCAATTGCTGTATAATCACCAAGTTCTTTTCCTTTTGATAGCTTAACTTGCGCACCATTTAGCCCAATATATGTCACATTCTTCTTTCCCAAAGGTATAGAGAATTCTCCACCAAACAGATACACTTTCTCTGGCGACATATCCAGTATGTCAAACAGCTCATCCTGATCCATTGCTACAAAGTCAACATTATCAAGGATCTCACTGTCTGCCGTGTATGCGCTGAGTATGCGCAGTTTCTCTTTGCGGCGCTGTATCCCCTCTAAATCGACTTCGGTGCCGTCATTATGCTCAATGCCGAATATAGCCGAAAGCCTTGCACCCAGATCGGGCATATCGGCAGAAAGTTCACCTACTGCCGCCGCCTGCTCATCATAGTAACGGTCTTCAAGCCAGGTCTTCAGCTTGCCGTCTGTAAAATATCCCAGTACGGATTCAAGGTCAAAATGCTCCTGCAGCTCTTCGATCGTGCGCACATCTGCGCCGTCGCTCATATGGAGCGGAAATCTTATCTTTCTTGCCATGATCATTCTCCTTACCTTGATGCGCTCTTAAAGTGCATATCTTCGTACTTCTTTGACAGCTCTGACAAAGAATCCTTCATCAGTTCCGACAGAGAGTGTGTATTCTTTATAGCTCTCGTTATATATTCGGTCGTAACGGAAGGGCTTCCGTCAACAAAGGCATTCTCAACAGCATCTATTACGACTCCTTCAACATCAGCGCCGCTGTATCCCTTTGTCTGCTCTGCAAGAGCATTAAGGTCAATTGATGCAAGATCCTGCTTTCTGCGCTTTTTGATATGTATTTCAAATATCTTCCTTCGCTCGGAAGTATTCGGCAAACCTACATAAAATATCTCATCAAAGCGCCCTTTTCGCATAAGCTCCGGGGGAAGTTTGGTGATATCATTTGCCGTTGCCACAACAAAGGATGGGCTCGTTTTTTCCTGCATCCAAGTAAGGAATGTTCCAAAAAGTCTGACCGTTACCTCGCTGCCCGTACCGTTCACACCTGCAAAAGCTTTTTCCAGTTCATCTATCCATAAAACACAGGGAGAGATGGCCTCTGCAAGAGCGATAGCCTTGCGCATATTTTCCTCAGATTCACCTACATATTTTCCCATTATCTTGCCCATATCAAGACGCAGTAGCGGCACACCGAACATCTGCGCCGTTACCTTTGCACACAGAGACTTACCGCATCCGGGAACGCCTGCTATCATTACGCCCTTGGGCATATCCACACCGTAGTCTAAAGCCTTGTTTATAGACTGATATACTTTTGCTTTGCGTGTGAGCCATTCTTTCAGATTTTCAAGACCGCCTATATCCTCGGGGCGTTCTTTTATCGGTATCATTTCAAGTATGCCGGATTTCATGATCATCTGGCTTTTTTGAGCATGAATGAGATTGAGATCCTGCCGTGTGAACATACCGTCATCCGCAAGGGCAGATGCAAGGATGTTGTCTATCTCAAATTCCGTAAGCCCCTTGAAGGCTATGGACATATCTTCAAGCAGCTTGCTGTCTATATCGGCTCCCTGCTCCTCAGCAAATGCGGTGATCTGAGCCGATATCTCCTTTTCACCGGGGTACTCCATTTCAAGGATGGTTATGTACTTTTCAAGCTCCTTCGGGAATTTCAGCACCGGGGAAATGATTATCACGGAGGAATCCCAGCCCTCGTTGATGTGTATGGCTATCTCCTTCAGGCAGGATATGACCTTGGGATCATCAAGGAACAGATGTGCATCCTTGATGACAAGAAATTTCCTGTCAAGCTCCTTCTCGGAGCACAGCATGGAAAGCGTTTCGGCAAGGGGCTGATCGGGTATGAGAACGCTCTTTTTCCCGAAGTCACAGAAGCCCTTTGCCCCGTTCCATTCAAGTCCCTTGCGGCCGCCCATGATCTCACGGATGAGACCCTCCACCTTGGTCTCCTCAAAGGAGTTGATGTACATTATGGGAAAGCCCGAATCAATATAGCTTATAAGATCTGTCTTTATGCTCACAGTATCTCCCCCTTCAACTCATCCCCTTGGCTCCCACTGGGGGGAGTGGGGCATATTGGGCTTGCCGGACGGGTGGGACTGGCACTTGCCCGGAACCTTTGGGGTCTGTCTGGGGGCGCCGTTGGAGCTCTGCGCCGAAGCGCCCGTCTTGCCGCACCACTGGCAGCGGGGGATGTATTTCATTGTTGGCATAGGAACCTCTCCTTTCGTGTCCTGTGTTATCGTATTTTACATCATAAGCGGATCATACTTTACTAAGGCTGTAAATCAGTGTCAGATGCTTTCTGCACGTCATCCCTTGCCGAAATGAGATCACAAAAAACCGCCCACACAGTCACAAGGCATACCCCGGAGGCATACCTGAGTGACCGCATGAGCGGCTTGCTTATCGGATAGATTGTTATCCCTTAATATATATATATATATATATAGGTCATATTCAGTTCATATATTGCTTTCATAACATTTCCTCTTCACCTTGGATTTATCTTATTATACAACATTTCATCCTCAAAATCAATAGTGATTGTCAATTTTGACCGTTTGAATAAAACCCGGGCACTATATTTGTTAATAATACCAAGCCGGAAGCAAAAGCTCAGAAGCAGGGCAAGATCAGCAGCGAGGAACTGATAGCTAATAGTGAATAGCTGTTATTGACAGAGGAATTGAGTGCTTACCTTTGCTCGCTGTTCTTGGCTTGCTTTGCAATAATCTTATGAAGAAGCCGCCGCAGGAATCCTGCGGGGGCAGATTTTTAATGAGATAACGAAAACGTCAGTTATCATAATGCGGGAACAGAGGGCGACAGTCTCCGGCTTTCCGTCAGCATCACCTATTATAGCAAACGACAAAACCCTTTGGCGTTTGCTATTTGCCGAAACGCAGGTCGCAAGCTTCAGCTTGGCGCAGTTACGAGGCACCTCATACCTATCCGAGTGCAGCGTGCAAAGGAAACAACGTAGCACAATATCCGTCACGACCTTTCATTCTTCATTCCACTTGACATTTAGATAAAAAAGTTGTACAATACAGATATGAATATGTGTATTTTGCACAGGCTATGGAAAGGGTGACACGTATGCGTTCCACATATATCACAACAACGGAGCAGATGAAGAAGGCGGAGGCTCTTGCCGCAGAGGAGAGCAGCTTCAAAAACCTTATGGAGAATGCGGGTGCGGCTCTCGCCGGGCACGTAAGGGAGCATTTTGGCTCTGTAGAAGGCAGAAAGCTGCTTGTGCTGTGCGGCCACGGCAACAACGGCGGCGACGGCTTTGTGGCAGCCCGTCTGCTCTGCGGGCTGGGCGGGGATGTGACCGTGGTGCTCATCAGCGAAAAGGCGAGCACAGGAATTGCCGGGGAGGAATTTGCCCGTCTCCTCAGGCAGAATAAGGCTCATGTCACAGGTATCGGGCAGTTCAAAGCGGAGGACAGCTACGATGCGGTCATTGATGCAGTGTACGGCACAGGCTTCCACGGGGAGCTGCCGGAGGGCGTGTCCCTGCTTTTCTCGGTGATAAACAGCACTGCCGCTTTCAAGGTGGCTGCTGATGTGCCCTCCGGGGTGGACTGCTCCGACGGCAGCGTATCAAGGGGCACATTCAGGGCGGATATGACCGTCACCTTCGGGGCGGTGAAGCTGGGGATGACCCTTGACCCTGCCATTGCCTACACGGGTGAGATAGTGACCGAGCCCATAGGCATAAAAGGGGAGCACTTTGAGAAGGTGGGCTTTGTGCCCTGCCTTATGGATCATTCACAGGCTGTGAACGTGCTCCCCGCCAGGAACCGCACCTCCCACAAGGGCAGCTTCGGGAACTTGCTGATAGTGGGGGGATCCCGGGAGTACAGCGGTGCGGCGGCTCTGTGTGTCACCGGGGCACTGAGGAGCGGCGCAGGGCTTGTGCGCCTGGCCTCGGTAAAGGAAGCGGCGGACAGGGTGATACCGCGCTGCCCCGAATGCACCTTTACCTGCCTGGTGGAAAGTGACAGGGGGTACATCTCCTCCGCAAGCCTTGATGAGCTGGAGGCTGCCCTTGACCGTGCCACGGTGTGCGCCGCAGGCAGCGGTCTCGGCTGCACGGAAGATACAAAGCGGCTCGTCACCGAACTTATCGCCATGTGCGGTGAAAAGGGAGTGCCCTTGATACTTGATGCAGATGCACTCAACTGCATAGCGGGGAGCCTGCACCTGATAAAGAAGGCGGGTGTGACCGTCATACTGACCCCTCATCCGGGGGAGCTGGCAAGGCTTGCGGGTACGGGCATAAAGGAAGTGCTCTCCGACAGACTCTGCTATGCTCAGAAGGTTTGCGAGGAGTCCGGCGCCATAGTGGCGGCAAAGGGCAGCCCCACATTTATCCTTGCCCCCTCCGGGAGAGCGGCGGCTGTATACACAGGCAACGGAGGGCTTTCAAGGGGCGGCTCCGGGGATCTGCTCACGGGCATCATCGCAGGGATACTCACCTCCCGCAAGGGAGATATGCCCTTTGAGTGTGCGGCGGCGGGAGCCTATCTTTTCGGGGAGGCGGCAGACCTGACTGCCCAGCGCCTTTCCATGACCACCATGCTGCCCTCTGATGTAGCTGACGACCTTCACAAGGTAATGTAGAATGAAACGTGCTGACAGGGATTGGGCTGCTTGCCTTCTCTTTTGCAGCTGTTGTCCAACTGTACACTGTACACTGTGCACTATACACTCGGACAACAGTCATCAAACGCAAAGGCATAACCCATTCTTCATTCTGCATTTTGCAAAGCAAGCGCAGCGGGCAAAGAGGAGATCAAGCCCCCAATCCCCGTCAGCTCGTTTCCTTCTTCATTCTTCATTGCCTGGTTGACTTTTCGCCCGGAATGTGGTAGAATAACAGAATAGCTTTGCTATAATACAGCGACGGAGCATGAAAATGGATAAAAGCAATATCAGGAATTTTTGTATCATAGCCCATATAGATCACGGCAAATCCACCCTTGCCGACAGGATACTGGAGCTTACAAAGACTGTGGCACTGCGTGACATGGAGGATCAGCTCCTTGACAACATGGATATCGAGAGGGAGAGGGGCATAACCATAAAGGCACGGGCAGTGCGCCTCCTCTATACCGCAGACGACGGACAGGAATACGTGCTCAACCTTATAGACACACCGGGGCACGTTGACTTCAACTATGAGGTCTCCCGCTCCCTTGCCGCCTGTGAGGGCGCTATACTCATAGTGGATGCCTCTCAGGGCATAGAGGCCCAGACCCTTGCCAACACCTATCTTGCACTGGAGCACGATCTGGAGATAGTGCCCGTCATCAACAAGATAGACCTGCCCTCGGCAGACCCGGAGCGTGTGTGCCACGAGATAGAGAACGTCATCGGCATACCGGCATTGGATGCACCCCGCATATCTGCAAAGACGGGGCAGAACATACGTGCGGTGCTGGAGCGTGTTGTGGCGGACATCCCCGCCCCCAAGGGGGATGCGGATGCCCCTCTGAAAGCCCTCATCTTTGACAGCATCTACGACCCCTACAAGGGCGTTATCATCTATGTGCGCATCACCGACGGCAAAGTGAAGATCGGCGACCGCATCCGCCTTATGGCAACAGGGGCTGAATTTGATGTGGTGGAGGCAGGCTACATGGGGGCTGTTGACCTTGTGAACGCAGGGGAGCTCCATGCAGGCGAGGTAGGCTATATCACCGCCTCCATCAAGTCTATCGGAGATACCAAGGTGGGCGACACTGTGACACTGGCGGATGCCCCCTGTGATGAGGCTCTCCCCGGATACCGGGAGGTAAACCCCATGGTATTCTCCGGCATCTATCCTGCTGACGGCGCCCACTACGGAGATCTGCGGGAAGCACTGGAGAAGCTGCAGCTCAATGATGCCTCCCTCTCCTTCGAGCCTGAGACCTCCGCCGCACTGGGCTTCGGTTTCAGATGCGGATTTCTGGGACTTCTCCACATGGAGATAATCGAGGAGCGGCTTGAAAGGGAGTACAATCTTGACCTTATCACCACTGCCCCCTCCGTTATCTACAAGATCCGCCTTACCAACGGGGACACGGTATACATAGACAACCCCTCCAACTACCCGGAGAACACCCTCATAGCCGAGGCCTGCGAGCCTGTGGTGAAGGCATCTATCCTCACCCCCAAGGAATATGTGGGCAACATCATGGATCTGTGCATTGACAGGCGGGGCACCTTCAAGGACATGACCTACCTTGACGAGGACAGGGTGGAGATGCACTATGTGCTGCCCCTCAACGAGATAGTATATGATTTCTTCGATGCGCTGAAATCCCGCACAAGAGGCTATGCTTCCTTTGACTACGAGCTGTCGGGCTACGAGCCGGGTAAGCTGGTGAAGCTGGATGTGCTCCTCAACGGCGAGGTGGTGGATGCCCTCTCCTTTATCGTCAGTGAGGAAAAGGCATACCCCAGGGCAAGGAAGATAACCGAGAAGCTCAAGGAGCATATCCCGAGGCAGCTCTTCGAGGTGCCTGTGCAGGCAGCCATCGGCGGCAAGATAATCGCAAGGGAAACGGTCAAGGCCATGCGCAAGGACGTACTTGCAAAGTGCTACGGCGGCGACATCTCCCGAAAGAAGAAGCTGCTTGAAAAACAGAAGGAAGGCAAGAAGCGCATGAGGCAGTTAGGCTCCGTGGAGGTGCCTCAGGAGGCATTCATGGCGGTGCTGAAGCTGGATGAGTAGCAGGGGGCTTTACATCCACATACCCTTTTGCAGGAGAAAGTGCATATACTGCGATTTCTATTCCCTTGCGGATGAGGGCGTGCAGGATGAGTACACAGCGGCTGTGATACGGAATATCAGGCATTTCGGGGGCTGCTTTGACACGGTGTATTTCGGGGGAGGCACCCCCTCCCTCATGTCCCCGGAGAATATCGCCCGCATACTTGACAGCGCTGATATAGTTTCCGGGGCGGAAATATCCATGGAGGCAAACCCCGATTCGGTCACACATGAGAAAATGTGTGCCTACAAAAGCGCAGGGGTAAACAGGGTGTCCCTTGGC
Source organism: Ruminococcus sp. UBA4240 (assembly GCA_002395525.1). Lineage (GTDB taxonomy): Bacteria > Bacillota > Clostridia > Oscillospirales > Ruminococcaceae > Huintestinicola. The sequence continues at coordinate 17,133 of DGXE01000070.1, read as the reverse complement.
ATACAGAGCTTTGATGACGGAGAGCTTTCCATGCTCTCCCGGCTCCACGACGGCAGGGGGGCAAGGGCTGCCCTTTCTGCGGTGAGGGGAATCTTTGACAATGTTTCCGCCGACCTTATGCTGGGGCTGCCGTTCCAGAAGCCTTCCACTGTCTCGGACAATATAGACATCCTGTCGGGCTTTGGTGTACAGCACATCTCCGCATATATGCTGAAAGTCGAGGAGGGAACGGAGCTTTCCCGCCGTGAGGATCTGTTATCGGGCATAGATGACGATGTTCAGGCAGATATCTACGAAGGTGCTGTGGAGCAGCTTTCACAGAGGGGCTACCCTCAGTATGAGATATCAAACTTTGCCCGCCCCGGCTTTGAATGCCGCCACAACCTTAAATACTGGCACTGTGAGGAATACCTGGGCATAGGCCCTGCTGCCCACTCCTTCATTGGGAAAAGGCGGTTCGGGGTGAGGGGAGACATACGCTCCTTTATGGCAAGCCCTGTTATGGAGACCTTCACCACAGATGATAACGCAGGGGGCGAAACGGAGCGCATGATGCTTGCCCTGCGGCTGAACGAGGGCTGTGACGTACCCCCTGACGTGGCACAGAGAGCAGGACGGTACATAGATGCGGGCTTTATGACCATTGATGGCACACGTCTCCGCTTTACCGTAAAGGGGATGCTGGTTTCCAACGAGATACTCTCCTCTCTGCTGATGTAGCGGTGACGGAACATCCCCTCATTATCCCGTGAAGTTTGTACAAAATGCCCTTTGCAAAAATCCTTGAGATCTGATATTATCATAGTAACGAGTAGCGATTCCGCGTAAGTCCGGTTAGCTGCTCGTTTTTTTGTTTTTTAGGAGGAATTCAAATGGAAGAAACATCAAATCAGTTTTTAGGCAGGGAGCCGGTGGGAAGGCTCATGAAAAAATATGCCGTGCCCTGTATCATTTCCCTGCTGGTGGGGGCGCTGTACAACATCGTTGACCAGATATTCATCGCCAACGCAAGCTACCTCGGCTCCTACGGAAACGCTGCAAACACGGTGGTATTCCCTCTTACGGTCATAGCCCTTGCCATTGCGGTCATGATAGGCGACGGCTGCTGTGCCTTTGTCAGCCTGAGCCTCGGGAAGGGCGACCCGGACACTGCAAGGAAAAGCGTAGGCAGTGCTGTGCTTATGACCATAGCAAGCAGCCTCATCCTCTGTGCAGTGTATCTCATATTCAGCGATGCCATCATCGCAATGTTCGGGGGCACGGTCAACGAAGAGACGTTCCGCCATTCATCGGAATACTTCTTCTACATCTCCCTCGGCATCCCCTTCTATATGTTCGGGCAGGCCATGAACCCGGTGATCCGTGCAGACGGCAGCCCGAAGTTTGCTATGATCTCCACCCTTGCGGGGGCGGTGCTGAATATTATACTCGATCCCGTGTTCATCTTCGTTTTCAGGTGGGGCATGATGGGTGCGGCAGTAGCTACTGTCTTAGGACAGGTGGTGACGGCTGCCCTTGCGGTATGGTATCTGTGCCATATGAAGCTTGTAAAGCCGGAAAAGGCTGACTTCAAGCCCGATGGTGCGGTCATCCGCAAGACGCTGACCTTGGGGCTTACCAGCTTTCTCTCCCAGATATCCCTTGTGGCGGCAATGGCTGCCATCAACAACATGATACGCAAGTACGGCGCAATTGACAGCATCTTCGGTCAGGAGCAGTATGCCCAGATACCCATGGCGGTGGTGGGCATCGTCATGAAGTTCTTCCAGATAGTCATTTCCATCGTAGTTGGCATGGCGGCAGGCTGTATCCCCATAGTGGGCTACAACATGGGAGCAGGGCTCAGTTGCCGTGTCCGTGAGCTGTTCACAAGGCTGCTGGCAGCTGAGGCGGCTGTGGGAGCAGTGGCTCTTGTCTTCGTTGAGTTCTTCCCCCGCCAGCTCATCGGCATATTCGGTGCGGCAAACGAGAGCAGCTACTATACGGATTTTGCCCTGCGTGCATTCCGCATCTATCTGTGCATGATGATATTCGCCTGTGTGAACAAGGCGTGCTTCATCTTCCTGCAGGCCATGGGGAAGGCGGTGGAATCTACTGCCCTTTCCATGATAAGGGAGATAGTGTTCGGTGTGGGCTTTGCACTTGTTCTGCCCCGGTTCTTCGGCCTTGACGGCGTGCTTTACTCCATGCCCGTATCGGATATACTGACCTTTGCAGTGGCACTGTTCCTTATACTGAGGACGTACAGGCAGCTTGGGGAGGACTCCCCTGCGGCGGCAGAGCCTGCCCGTGCAGGCAATGCATCCCTGTGATGATGCGATCAGCACGCTTAAAACATACCCATGCAGAAACAATGCCACGGAGCGCTTTGAAACGCTTCGTGGCATTGTGTTTTATGGTGATAAGATAAATCAGAATTTACGTTGTTGTGTTTAGTTCCTGAATAATTCTTGAGTATGTTTTGTTCCAGTTTTCATTGGGATTATTGATAATCATATATTGTACATTCAAGCCACGCAGTATTTCTGTTTCTCTGCGCTGGCGTTCTTCCAGTGCTTCTATATATCCGTCAAATCCGGTCAGATGTTCCGCTTTTCCATAAGCACCATTACAATGATAGTCTATCACACTGTTCAGCCAATCTGTTCCACGTTCAGAAACAGCTTTTTCGATTGCATTTCTTATAATATCAGAATGAAGATAGACAATAAACGGATTCATCGGTCTTATGATATTGCTGATGCTGGTGATATATTCTGATGACATTTGAATATCAAATCCAAAACGCATCATTGTTTCACACATTGGATTCTGCAATAATACGCAGTTAAACACATATTGTTTATCCGATTCAGCCGCATGGACAAATTCTGTCCATTTATCGAGCATAACAGGATTTTCTGTTTTCCACGGCAGAAAATCATAGATCTTATGCTGTAATAGTTTGTCAAACAATTCTCCGCTGAATAAGCTCAGAGAAATAATATATCCATCAGCTTTGGAAACAGCATTCTGTTTTATAAGTACTTGTTCTTCCGGTGAAAAGCTGCATAATTCCTTGTTTTTTATAAACGAATGAAATTCATAATCAGCAGGGTGATTTCCACTACCTTCATCATAGAATTCTGCCCCGATACTGTCTGCAATATATTTTGAAGTTGTGCTTTTGCCTGAGCAGGGCAAGCCTTCCACTATAATAAGTCTGTGCATAACATTATACCTCCGGTAAATTCCGATTTATGTCAGTAATCATAACCCGGGCGTGCTGTCAGTAAAAGCGCCACAGCACCTCTGACCGAAGATGCTGTGGCGCAAAGCTTCTATCAGCGCCGCAGTGGACTGACGGCTTTTTTACTTCTGGTTCACAACGTAGCTGTAGATAAGGTGCAGAGCGTATTCACGGGTGAGAGCCGCATTCTTGGTATACTCTCCCTTTGAATTGCCCTGGGCGACACCCATCAGCTTTGCAATGGCAATGCAGCCCGCATCGCTGTCGGTGGAGGGGATGTTCTTGAAGGGCGCCTTGTATATGCCCTGGAGGGCTGCGGCCTTGGAGTAGCCCTCCTTCTCCACGAAGAGCTTTGCCGCATCAAGGCGGGTGAGGTACTTCACCTTGCTGTCATCAGCAGCCTCCTCCCCGGGGTAGACCATATAGTCCTCATAGACGTCGTCGTAATCATCGTATATGACATAGCCGCCGCTGCTTATGCCGTTGAGGAGCTGCTGCAGTTCTGTCTTTGTGACCTTAGCGGAGGGATCAAGCTTTTCCCCTGTGGTAAAGCGCACATTGTAGGAATAGAGCTTTGTTATCTCATCCTTGTAGGGGGAGGTGCCTATATCGGTGTAGGGGCACTCGGCGGGAGCAACTGCCTTTTCTGTCAGCTTGCCGCCGGAGTAATTGCACATCTGACCCGTGTAGGCATTTACATACCAGTTGGCGGACTTGTAGTGGAGATAGGTGGTGGGCTTTGATTTCAGATCAAGAAAGCCGTCGTAGTACAGGGAGAGATCGTTGTTGGCAAGATAGGTGTCTATGGCCTTTGCCTTGCTTATCACCTTGCCGCTGCCAAAGTCCACGTTCTTGTGGTAGTTGTAGTTGAAAGAGGTCACCACGCCCTTGGAATTCACCCTTACGTTGATGGTGTCATCGGGTACGGATATGTTGAACTTGTAGCGTGTGTAGCCCAGAGTGCGCTCGGTTTCCGTGTAGCTCTTGGTTTTCTGTGCGGGGGCAGTGTTGTCGATATTCGCCTTGTATTCCTTGCTGATCTCGGGGACGTAGTAGGCAATGACCTTGCCGGCAGTGGCATTGACCGCCTTCACGTCAATGACCTCCTCGCTGGAAGCCGCATCTCCCCAGCAGTTGAAGGAGCGCACCTTGCCTGTCACCGCATCGGCGTTGATATAGTAGGATGAATAGCTGTCGGAGTTGTTGAGGGTGTAATTCACAGTGACACCGTAGCCGCTTTCATAGCTGCTGTCACGGCTTATGTCGTAGGAGGAGGTCAGGTACTTGTCCGTTACGTTGATATAAGGGTCTTTTATCATCAGCGCCTTGAACTGCGCCTGTGTCAGACACTTGGACAGATCCTCATCCTGCTTGAGCTCCGCCTCGGTGAAGTTCACAGCCTTTGCTTCGGTCACACCGGCTGCCATATCTGCCTCAGCCTCTTCATCCATAACTTCTGCATCCTCGGTAATGTCTTCATAATAGAGGTCGGTATTCCGTGAGGCGGCAAAGTCCTTGTCCATAGTGGAGTGCTCACCGGTAAGGGCGTTGTAGGTGAAAATGCTGTCGGAGGAGTACACAGGCACCGCAGTGTAGTAGCTTTCCTTGCCGTCGGTGGACTTGTAGGTGAGCCTGAATTGCAGCGTCGCCGATGCTTCCTTCTTGTATATGGCCTTTATCTTCTCCTGTGAGAGCGCCTTGGAGCTGTCCGCAAAGGAGGCTCCCTCCCACCAGGTGGCATTCATGCCTAAAAGGCGGCCTGTCATCTTGTCAAGGCTTACGGTGATCATGTTCTTTGAAAGAGCCACATCTCCGTTCACCCTCGCAAGATAAACGCTCACATTCCCGCTGCCCAGTGACATGGAGGTGCTTTGCACTTTGAGCTTCCCCTTTGACTCGGGGATAAGCTGATTGGCATACTCTATGGCCTTGTTTTCAAGGGTCTGCTGTGACAGCTTGGAGAATGCGGGGCGTGTTGAGGATGCGGCATAGGGGCTCTGGTAGGATGTGATGGTGTTCCCTGTGTACCGTGCGGTTATGCTGCGCTTTGCATAGTCACCCTTGGATGCGTCTGAGGGCAGCGACCATGTGAGTGAGTGGGAGGTGAGTCCGTTGTAGGTGGACACATCGCTCTGAAATTCGGAGAATTCCTCCGGGATGTCTATGCGGGACTTTACAGCCGCAATGGCATTTTTAAGCCCCGAACTCTGTGAGGACGAAGATGAGGCGGATGATGATGCTGTTTTGGCGCTGATGTTCACAGGCATTGCTCCTATCATGGCAGCACAGGCAAGCAGTGCCGCCGCAGTTTTAACCGAACGTTTCATATTATTCCTCTTTTCCCGTAAGATAGGCTTTCCCGAAGCCTTCTGCAATTAATACACATCAGCAGGGGCAATATTCTCATTTATCTTGAATATTTGTATACATTCGTGATTATGCACAAAATATTGCACAGTATATAATGCATAATGAATAATGGAATGTAGGATGGATAATGAAAAGTTCTGACGGACATCGGCAGGCTTATTTGCGTTTGGCAGCAGGTACTTCCTAACAAAGCAAGCATAAGGGCAGCGAACAAAGAGAAAGTCAAGCCGCCCGATCTCCGTCAACAATACTTATTACTTATTACTTAGAAAGTGGCAGGCAAACCGCCCAAAAGCCCCGTCAGAAGGGTTCATTCTGCATTGCTATCTGAAGCTTTTTACCCATGTGATGAGGGAGTCGTGGTGGGTGTTGTTGAGTACGTCCCTGCGCATCTGGTCTGTGACGGGGCCGTTTTTCTCCATTATGGCGATTATCGCCTGCTGGAGCCCCGCAATTATGCCCTCTTCATAGGTGCCGCCCTGTGCAGGAGCCGGAGCGGAAGGGGCGGGCTGCGGTGCGCTCTGGGGCTGAGCCTGTGCCGGCTGCGGTGCGGATGCTTCGGGGGCTTTCTGCTCCGGGACAGTTCCCTGTGCCTTCGGCTGAACGCCCTGTGTCACGGTGTCGGGAATGCCGGCTGCGGTGCGGTTGTCCCCGGAGGAAAGGGGTACCCATATCTCACCGGAGTTTGCTCTTATATTCACGGTGATCTGCCCGTTTGAAACGCTTACCTTCTCACCGGACAATGCCCCCATGTACTCAGGGGCACTGCCTGCAGGGAGGGCCATGACAAAGTCGCTGTCATCGTTGTTGACAGTCACAACCACAGTCCTGCCGTTATAGCTCCTTGAAAAGGCATACTGCCTGTTGGTGAGCCTAAGCTCGTTGTAGTCACCGTAGGAAAGCTCCGGTGTCTCACGCCTTACCTTGCCCAGAGCTGCGATGAGCTTTGTGGCGGGATTTGAATTTACGGCATCCTTATAGTCATCATAGCGCAGTGCGGGGCGCAGGGATGCATCCGAGCCCCGTTCTTTCCTGCCCTCTATGGCAAATTCCGAGCCGTAGTATATGGAGGGTATGCCGGGGAGGGTGTACAGCAGTATGTGTACAGGGGTGTAATGCGCCTTGTTGGAAAGCTTTGTGTAGATCCTTTCCACATCGTGGTTATCAACGAAATTGTAGAGCTTGAAGCTGCTTAATCCGCTCTTTCCCATGCCCTCCAGCCGTCTCTGTGTGTGGGCTATCTCAAAGTAGTTGTGGTCATTGTGGCCTGAGTACAGCGCCTTGTGCATGACGTAGTTGGTGACGGAATGGAGGGTGCCCTCGTTGACCCAGCGTGTGTAGTCCCCGTGGATGACCTCACCCATAAGCCAGAAATCGGGCTTGACATCGTTTGCTGTGGCACGCAGAGCCTTCATGAAGTCAAAGTCCAGCACATCCGCCGCATCAAGCCGCAGTCCGTCAATGTCAAACTCCGACACCCAGAAGCGGATGGTGTCGCAGATGTAGTCCTTTACCTCGGGGTTTCTCTGGTTGAGCTTCACAAGGAGATTGTAGCCCCCCCAGTTGTCGTAGGAAAAGCCGTCGTTATACTCGTTGTTGCCGTAGAAGTTCACATTGCAGTACCAGTCACGGTAGCGGGAGCTCTCCCTGTGCTCCTTTATGTCCTTGAAGGCGAAGAAATCCCTGCCCGTGTGGTTGAACACTCCGTCAAGTATGACTTTGATGCCCTTGTCGTGGCACTTTTTCACAAATGCTTTGAGGTCGTCGTTGTCACCAAGGCGGCAGTCCAGCTTCCTGTAGTCCGTTGTTTCGTAGCCGTGCCCCACAGATTCAAACAGGGGACCTATATACAGGGCGTTGCACCCTATCTCCCTGATGTGGTCTATCCAGGGGTCAAGCTCCCTCAGGCGGTGTGTCACGCCCTCGTATGTGTTCTCACGGGGGGCACCGCACAGCCCCAGGGGATAGATGTGATAGAATATGGCTTCATCATACCATGCCATTGGATTACCTCCTGTGTTAGGTTTTTATCTATAATAACATATTTTTATCCGAATGTCAACCTTGTTTTAGGCAAAACAGCAAAGGGGGCTATTCCTCCTCCCCAAGACCACTGTTAAGCATCTCGTTGTACTTCCTGTTGGCTTCAAGGGATATCTTCCTTTCACGCCACCTGTCCGCATCGCTCTTGATGGAGAGGGCTTCATCGGCTATCATCTCCATGGAAAGGGGGCGGACATTCCTCACATATGATGCCATGCGTGCTATGGACTTGGGTACACCGAGCATTTTTGCTATCTCCAGTGCCACCTCACGGGGATAGCCTGCCTCTGCCATCGCTCGGACAAGCTCATCCCTGCACACTGCCCACTGCTTCTGTGTATCGGTCATGTCATTTATTCTCCGGGTGCTCACCCTGCAAACATCTCCTTACAGGGTCACAGTGGCGATATATTCTGTGTCATCGGCTGTCTGTATGGCGGGGCTGCTTACGGTAAGAGTGCCCCCGGCGATCCCCATGAAGTGACAGAGGGCTATACCCAGATCCACCTTCTGCACATCCCAGTCACCGCCGCCGCTGACATTTTTCTTTTCATAGAAGTGATATGAATCCCCCTGCCTTACTATGCGCCAGGGCTGTCTGTTTACTGCCGAGGGAGCGAGCCTGACTGCTTCAAGGGCGTTGTTCACGGTGATGTCATCGGTGTGCAGGGGAGTGCCAAAGTCATTGTCAAAGAACAGCTCATCTGACGGAAGCCGCTTGTCCGCCCTGATGGCTGTGCGCATAGCCATTTCCTTTAAGGAGCGGTTCTTGGCGGGGTAGCCTAAGGGGCTGACACAGGGCATGATCTCATCCTCCGTCACCCCTGCCTCACGCTCAAACACTTCACGCTTCATGGTGCCCCCTATCCAGGTGGTGCCGATACCCAGCGACCAGGCGTAGAGCACCATCTTCTCAAAGGCATAGCCGAATGCCTCCTCACAGTGCTCCGTTTTTGGCACCTTTGCGGTGATGTAGAAGTGCTCCCCGCTGATAACGGGGCTTGAAAGGCCGTGCTTTTTGGCACCGAGTATCATAAATCTCACAGGGATGTGATAGGGGTTTTCTATGCTCCTGATGTATGTGGACAGCTTTTCCCTGTCCTCCTCGGAAATGCCCTGTCCGTCAAAGGTGCGAACACTTTTCCTTGTCCTGATAAGCTCCATATCCATGGTAATGCCTCCTTTATGTGATCAAGGATATCAGCCTGTGCTCCTTCTGCATTTCATTTCTTTTTGTATCCGCAGTCACAGTACGGGCCGCCTGAGGCAAGGGTGTATTCACGGACGAAATTCGATGCCCCTCCTGCCTCGCTCATGGTGTAGTCCAGTCTGCACATGGCAGGGACAAGCTCATAAAGCCCCTGCTCCTTCATGAGCCGGCATATTCCGCAGGCGGTGAATCTTGATTCGTAGCCGCTGCCGTCGGCGTAGGGCAGAAATTCCATATTCCAGGAATAGGGGTTCCTGTCGGCGGCTTTCAGTGCGGCTGTGTCCTTCATGGCTTTGATGTCCGCCTCGGTGAACTTCTTCTTCCCGCTCCGGCGGCAGAACCATTTCATAGCCCCTGTCATCATGGAGGCACGGTAGTATTCCGCCGCCTTGTCAACGTCCGGTCTGCGGGGCATATTCAAAAGGAATGCGCACAGCATGGCGCAGTTCACGATATTCATCCTGAAGCGGTCGCCCTTTTCAAATTCAGGAAGAGAGCTGATGATCTCCTTGTACCGGGGCTTTGCCTTTGCGGTGATCTCCCGGGCGGCGGTGCTGTCAAAGCCCAGCACAGATGTGAGCTGCTTTCTGAATGAGCCCGAAAAAAGCAGCCACATCCCAAGGGGCATACCTGTATATTTCATGTGTTCCTCCTGTGTTGCCTTGCTCAGCAATGGTAAGGTGTGCAGCCAATGATACTGTTTGCTGCCCTTTTTCCGGTAAAGGTGAAGTATGCGGGGAGCGGGGAAAAGCAGGCAGTTCTTCCCACCTATTCACTTAGCTATTAGCTATATCATTACATCCTGCATTTGAGTATAGCATATCAGAGCCGCTGATTCCAGTGCATTGTATGAACTTTTTCACCATATGTTATCCGTTGCTAATGTGACGCATCTGTCAAAAAAATGAAAGCTGTGTGAAAATTAGCACTCTCCCCTTGACAGTGCTAATCCATAGTGTTATAATAGACCCAGAACAAAGGAACAGAGAGGTGCCAAAGGAACCGGGCACCGAACCCTCCGTCCCCTTGCTCGAAGCAATGTAAAAACAATGTGACGAGTAAAAAAGGAGGACTGACCTATGTTATATCCCAGTATTTTCGGTGAGGACCTGTTCGATGATTTCTTTAGATTCCCTGACATCGGCGGAGATGTGGAAAAGAAGCTGTACGGCAAGCACGCCGCCCAGGTCATGAAGACAGATGTACACGAGCATGATGATCACTACGAGATAGTTATTGACCTGCCGGGCTTCAAGAAGGATCAGATAAATCTTGAGCTGCGTGACGGCTATCTGAATGTCAGTGCCGCAAAGGGGCTTGACAAGGATGAGAAGGCCGACAAGGGCAGGATCATCCGTCAGGAGCGCTATGCAGGCGCAATGCAGAGGAGCTTCTACGTGGGCGAGGGCGTTGCTGAACCCGATGTAAAGGCAAAGTTCGAGGACGGTGTCCTTACCGTCTGCGTGCCCAAAGCACAGCCTGAGAAGAAGAATGATCACAAGTACATAGCCATTGAGGGATGATCCCCCCATCATCCTGTAGGGCAGACTCCCCGCAGCTGTTCGCAAAGAGCAGCCTGCGGGGATTTTTTTGTCCCGAAGGGAGCAAAGCTGCGGTTGACATTCCCTCTGTGTTGGGGTATACTTGAAAAAGAAATTTCAAAAACCCTGTAACGTTTTCTGTTTTTAAACGTCTAATTGATGTAAGGCTTGAAAAAAGGGGGTGATAATGTGGACCGTGACGATGTGGGGAAGCTGTATGAGGCACACTACATGAGGGTGTTCTCCTACTGTATGACCCTTTCGGGAGACCGTATGCTGTCGGAGGAGATAACACAGGAGACCTTTTTCAGAGCCTTTGTGAAAAGAGAGAAATACCGGGGGGAGTCCAGCGAGATAACCTGGCTGTGCACCATAGCAAGGAACATCTTCATTGATGAGAAGCGCCGCAGGGGCAGGGCGGACAGCCTGGAGGACATCCCCGGGGAGATAGAGGATATTTCCGCCGGGCTTGAAAAGACTGTGGAGGACAGGGATTCTTCCTACAGGATACACATGGCACTGAGAGAGCTGGAGGAGCCCTACCGTGAGGTGTTTGAGCTTCGTGTCTTCGGGGAGCTGAGCTTTTCGGACATAGGGCATAAAATGCACAGGACGGAAAGCTGGGCACGGGTCACTTATCACCGGGCAAGGCTTAAATTACAGGAAAGGATGGGGATACAGTGAAGCTACACTGTGATGTTATACAGGATCTGCTGCCCCTCTATGCGGACGGGGCGTGCAGCGAGGAAAGCAGACGGCTTGTGGAAGAACACCTTTCGGAATGCGGTGATTGTATGGAAATGCTTGAAATGCTAAAAAACAGTGAGATAGAGGATGATCTGCTGACCGAGCGCAGCAGTGTCATCGAATACGGTGCAAGGGAATTCAGAAAGCAGACTGCAAAGGCGGGAGGCGCCATTTCAGGGGCGCTGCTCATACCAATACTTGCCTGCCTGGGGCTGAATTTTGTGGCAAGCGGAGGCTTCGGCTGGCCCTTTATCGTGCTGGCATCCCTGCTGGTGGCGGCATCTGTGACGGTGGTGCCCATCTTTGTGAAGAAGGACAAGCTGTTCTGGATGTTCGTGTCATTCTGCGCAAGCCTTGTCATACTATTAAAGGTCATTGCCCTTGCCACCCACGGACACTGGTTCTGGATCGCATCAAGCGCATCCCTGTTCGGGCTGTGTGCAGTGTTCCTGCCCTTTGTCATAAAGGCGGAGCCCCTTCGCCCCTTTGTTGAGGGCAGCAACAAGGCTCTTACCATAGTTGCGGCAGATATTGCACTGTTTCTCAACATGATGACAGCCATAAATGTCACCGCAAATTCAGGCAGGATGGCGGCTGTGTTCGCCCTGGGCTGCGGTGTTGCTGTGATCTGCATGGTAGCAGGCATAATAAACAGGAAAGGAAGATAACAATGAAGGCTCTGGCAATAATACTCACAACTCTGGCGGCAGCCGCCGCTGCGGGGGCATTGCTCCACCTCCCCGTTATCGGGGGGCTTTTCTCCTACACATACAGGTATGACAGAGGAAATGGATATACCTCCGGGGATGCTTGCATAAACAGCAGCATAAATGCCCTTGACATCGACTGGGTGACAGGCAAGGTCACTGTGGAGTACCACGATGAGGACACTGTGCTGGTGAGGGAGACCTCGAGATCATCGCTCACCCCTGAGACAAGGCTCCACTGGGCTGTTGAGGGTGGTACCCTGAAAGTAAAGTATGCGGCATCCGGTGCCCGTATCAGCAGCACCCTGCAAAAGGATCTTACTGTGACCCTCCCCGGAAAGTCCGGGGCGGACAGTGCTGTCATCAGTGCCACCACAGGTGATGTACACATAAGGGGCGGCTCCTGGAGGACACTTGACATAAAGGATGTAACAGGCTCTGCCTATATTACTGCTGATACGGCGGAGGTGCTGAATGCACGCTGCACCACAGGGGATATAAACGCCAATGTAATAAATGCGGGCAGCATGGAGCTGCACTGCACCACAGGGGATGTGATACTCTGTGCAGACAGCTTTGACAGCATAAAGGCACGCTCCACCACAGGGGACATAAAGGCAGACCTTCCCGAAAGCCCGGGCTTTGCGGCACAGCTTTCCGCCACCACAGGGAAGGTGTCCTGCACCATTCCCCACACCGAAGAGGGCAAGACCTATAAGGTGGGTGACGGCAGCAAGAATGTGGAGATGAAGGTCACCACGGGAAATATCACTGTAAGTTAATCAACAGGAGTCAGATATGGGTACATTTTTCGGATCACTTCTGCACCGGCTTTCCGCATCGAATAAGGAACATCTCATATGGTTCGGTGCTGTCGTTGTTATTATGATAATACTCGCCATACTCCACCACAAGTGGAAGGACGACGATAAAAAGATACGCCTGTGGCGGCTGCTGTGTCTTATCCCGCTTATCACTGGCGCTGTTCATGCATTTATCTATCTGACAGGATTCCCGCTGTTTGTCATTGGGCATTTCCCGCTGTATGCCATCGCATTGTTCGCACTGCTTCCCATACCCTTTGCAAAGCGGAAGATCGGGTACAGGGTCACTGGGGCGATAACAGGGCTTGTGACCTGTGTGTTCGGCTTTTACTATCTGGGTATGTCTCCCCTGTATTTCAACCATTCAAGGGAAAGCTATACGGAGTCCTTCCATTCACTGGTGCAGGATATGGACAGGTACTATGTTCTCAAGGAGTGGAAGGAGATCGACTTTGCCGCACTTGAAGACAAATATATGCCTCTGGTGCGTGAAGCTGAGCAGGCGCAGGACAGGGGGAAATTCACGGAAGCGGTCATGGCGTTCTGCTGTGAGCTGCACGACGGCCATGTGCCTGTGGTCACCGATGATGAAGGAATGATCCGCTTTGCCTCCTACACCATGTCATATAAGCCCCATGAGTACGGTCTTGCAATGGTGCAGCTGGACAGCGGTGATGTGATCGCCGTCTGCACCACCGATGATGTGAATAAGCTCGGAATTGAGGACGGCACGGTAATCACAAAATGGGGCGGTAAGGACGTTTTGCAGTCCCTTGCAGAGGATGTTCCCGACCTCGGTATGCCTGTAAAGGAGAACGCCGACCGTGTGGCAGCAATGGTACTTTCCGGTATCGGCGGAGAAACAGTCGATGTATCTTTTGTGGACAAAAGCGGAGCAGAGCAGACCGTGACCCTCACCGATGTAGGCGACCCGCATACACAGCTTGAAGCCTTCAGGGCTTACAGGCATTTTGAGACCTTAGGCACAGAGGAAGAGTTTCAGTCATTGGATGAAGAGAACTTCACCACAAAAATGCTGGACGACAAATGCGGCTATCTCAGAATAACAGCTGAGGGAACGGATAACGGGCTTTATGATATGATCGTCGGATACATGACGGGGGATCACGCCCGGGCAAGGGAGATGTTCCGCCAAAAACTGCGTGACCTCAGAGCACAGGGAATGGAATATCTTGTCATAGACCTGCGCAACAACCAGGGCGGTGCTGACGAAGTCACCAATGCACTCTGTGATCTGTTCGCAACAGAGGATCAGTACGGCCTTGGTGTGGGTACACGCAAAAATGGCAAATACATCTGCAATGCCGATCATAACATTCATGCCGACGGTGAATTTGCCGATCTGAAAGTGGTCGCTCTGACGAACTTCGGCTGTCTCAGTGCAGGCGACAGTGCTTCCTACTACCTTTCAAGACTGCCCAATGTCACGCTTGCAGGACTGACCGACCCCTACGGCTGCAATCAGGAAACAGGCGGCATCAGTGTCCTTTCAGGGGGCAGTGTGTATGTGGGATTCCCTGTGGGTCTTGTGCTTGACGGGAACGGCGACCCAAATATCGACACCCGTCCCGACCGTATCAGCCGTAATCCGGTTGAGGTGCGCATCCCCCTGGACTATGATGCGGCGATGAAGATATTCCGTGACAAGGAGGACTATGAACTGGAATGGGCGGTACAGTATCTTGAAAGTGAAAGCTCATGACCAGATGAAAAAAGCTGTCATACTGTTGACCTTTTCCCGCCTGTGTGGTATAATACCATAAAGGGGGGCGGTGCAATGGAGCTTTTGCAGCTTGAATACTTCCTGACAGTGGTGCGGGAGGAGAACATATCAAGGGCGGCGCAGGTGCTCCATGTGACACAGCCCGCACTCAGCCGCCGCATGAAGGAGCTGGAGGAGGAGCTTAACACCACCCTTTTCATCAGAGGGAAAAGGCTCACTCTGACCGACTCGGGGGTGATGCTCCGCCGCCGTGCGGAGGAGGTAGTGTCCCTGATGAACAGGATCGACAGCGAATTCCGTGAACAGGACGAGGTGAGCGGCTCTGTATCCGTGGGGAGCGGCGGGCTGAAAGCCGCAGGCATACTCCCGCAGCTTATCGGGCATTTCCGTGAGCGCTACCCCCTTGTGAGCTTTGACATCATCACAGGCACTGCTGACATCATCAAGGAGCGGCTGGAACACGGCCTGCTGGACTTCGGCTTTCTGCTGGAGCCTGTTGACATAGAGAAATTCGACTACCTGCGCCTGCCTGTAAAGGAGGTGTGGGGGGTGCTACTGCCGGCGGATCATCCCCTTGCAGGGGAGCGGGCAGTGACAAGGGAGCAGCTGAAAGGGCTGCCCCTTGTGGTGACAAGCCGCACCGCACTGCGGGGCGAGATAGAGGAATGGCTGAGATGCCCTGTCTCCGAGCTTGATGTGGTGGCTTCCATGAACCTTATCGACAACGTGGCTCCCCTTGCACGCAGGGGTGTGGCGTGCGTGCTGACAGTGGAGGGGGCTGTGGATATGTTTGATCCTTCGCTTGTAGTGTTCCGCCCGCTGACACCGGAGCTTTCCATGACCTCAGTCCTTGCCTGGAAAAAGCTGAGCCCCTATTCCGGGGCGGCGGGGAAATTCCTTGAATACATCAGATCATCAGAGCCTATGACATAACACAGCTTCGGGTGCTGTGACAATAGAGTAAGCTGCCACCGGGTAGAAATGCATAAAGCATTTGTTCACACATCGTCAGGTCATACTGATCACCGACAGGCTGCCATTGTCCGACAGAGCGGGCAATGGGGCGGGATGATCAGTCAGCAGATGTGTGCGCAGATGCTTTGTTTTTTGAAGGGAGAAGAGAATGAAGAGCATCAGAGGATATTTCACAAAGGGGGAGATACTGCTGTGGAGCATTTCATCACTGCTGGTCACTGTGTCCTTCCTTGTGTTCGACAGGGAGAACATTATGACCCTGTGCGCCTCCCTCATAGGTGTCACATATCTAATTCTCAATTCAAAGGGGAACCCCATAGGTCAGGTGCTGGTCATCGTTTTCAGCCTGCTGTACGGCATCATCTCCTATCAGTGTGCCTACTACGGGGAGATGATAACCTATCTGGGGATGACTATGCCCATGGTGGTGCTGTCCCTTGGGGCGTGGCTCAGAAACCCCTTTCAGGGCAACAGGGCGCAGGTGAAGGTGAACAGCATAGGCAGGGGGGATATAGCTGTCATGACCTTGCTGACGGCGGCGGTGACAGTCATCTTCTACTTCGTGCTGCGGGCGTTTGATACGGCAAACCTCATCCCCGGCACCATATCCGTCACCACCAGCTTCCTTGCGGTGTATCTCACATTCAGGCGGAGCCCCGCCTATGCCATAGCATACAGCGCAAATGACGTGGTGCTCATAATCCTGTGGAGCCTGGCAAGTATGCAGGATATACAGTATGTGTCGGTGGTGGTGTGCTTCGGGGTGTTCCTGATAAATGACATATACAGCTTTTTCAGCTGGAGGAGAATGGGGGAGCGTCAGGCGGAGCAGGAGCAAAGTATGCAAATTCAGCATACATAGATATAAAATATAAGCATTTTACATATTTGGAATACTATGCTATAATGAGTACAGAACATAAAGCTGTACTCATTTTTTTGGGGGTGAGCCTTACGAAAGTGATGATACCCGAAATAACCGACACCGATCTTGTGTCCCTGCTGAAAAGCTCCGGAATGGGGGATGAGGAGGCTGCTGCCGTACTCAGAGGCTGCTGCACTTCCGAAAAGGTGCGCATCCTGCGGAAGCTGCGTGGCTCTCTCCTTGAGGGCATACACGAGAAGCAGGCAGTGCTTGACAAGGTGGACAATCTCATCTGGGCTGCGGAACACGGGGGTACATTATGATAAAAACACTTTTTCTTATTGCATTGTATGGCTTTACAGCCCTGCTTACAGGCTGTGAGGGTGGGGCACATGATACCCCGCAGCAGTCCGTTGGGGCTGTGACCGAAGGCACAACACATACTCAGGATGAGGTGCAGGATATGAGGATAACAATGACCGTTGGAGATACAGAGCTTGCTGTGACCCTTGCAGACACTGCCGCCGCACAGGAGCTGGCGCAGAAGGTGAGGGAGGGGGCTGTGACTGTTACCCTTGGTGAATACGGGGGCTTTGAAAAGGTGGGGAAGCTGCCCTGGGCGCTCACCAGAAGCGATAAGAGCATAAGCACAAGCCCCGGGGACATTATGCTCTATCAGGGGAATCAGATGACCGTGTTCTACGGCACCAACTCATGGAGCTACACAAGTCTGGGGCGCATTGACGATGTAACGGCACAGGAACTGGAAACACTATTCGGTGAGGGAGATATCACCGTAACACTATCATAACATAAACAAACGGAGGTATACTTATGGAAAACGAAAAGCTCACACTGACACAGGAATGGGACAAGAC